>JANNBI010000473.1:0-13786 GCA_031385345.1 Paracoccaceae bacterium
CGAGGCAGAGCCGGAGTCAAACTTGGCCGGGATGATCTGCTGGGCGGTCGGGATCTGGCTGATCACCGACTGAAAGCGGTTGTAGAAGATCGTGACGACATCGCATTCGCCGGCTTCAAAGCGCGCCAGAACGTCGCGCGCGATGGATTGGGCATTGCCGTAACCGACGCGCTTGACTTCGGACAGATCGACGTGACCGACCATATAGGCGGAATAGTCGCGGCGCAGTTGTTCGCGGCCTTTTTTGCCGACGGTCAGGATCTTGACAGTCTTTCCGGTGGCGATCAATTCGTTCACCTTGGCGCGGGCCAGCCGCACGATGGTAGAATTGAAGCCGCCGCAAAGCCCGCGTTCCGAGGTCATGACGACCAGAAGCTGCACCTTGTCGCTGCCCGTCCCGGCCAGAAGCCGGGGCGCGCTGGCCGATTGTCCCACCGACGAGGCAAGCCCGCCCATGACCGCATTCATCCGCTCGGCATAGGGCCGGGCGGCTTCGGCGGCGTCTTGGGCGCGGCGCAGTTTCGCCGCAGACACCATCTGCATCGCCTTGGTGATCTTGCGCGTGTTCTTGACGCTCGCGATCTTGTTCTTCAAGTCCTTAAGGCTGGGCATGCGTTATCTCCCCTGCCCCGCCCTTAGGCGAAGTCTTTCGCGAAAGCTTCGATCTCGGCGCGGATGGCTTTTTCCAGATCACCGGCGACCTTGCGGTCCTTGTTGGTGATGTCGGCCAGCAGCGCCTTGCCCGTGGTGCGCAGATGCTTCAGCAGACCGGCTTCGTAGCGGCCGATGTCCTTGACGGCGATCTTGTCAAGGTAACCGGCGGTGCCTGCATAGATGACGCAGACAATTTCGGACCCGGTCAGCGGCGCGTATTGGGCTTGCTTCATCAACTCGGTCAGCCGGGCGCCGCGGTTCAGAAGCGCCTGAGTGGAGGCGTCAAGGTCAGAGCCGAACTGGGCAAAGGCCGCCATTTCGCGGTACTGCGCCAGTTCAAGCTTGACCTTGCCAGCCACCGATTTCATGGCGTTGGTCTGGGCGGAAGATCCCACACGCGACACCGACAGACCGGTGTTCACAGCCGGACGGATGCCCTGATAGAACAATTCGGTTTCCAGAAAGATCTGGCCGTCGGTGATCGAGATCACGTTGGTCGGGATAAAGGCCGACACGTCGCCGCCTTGGGTTTCGATGATCGGCAGCGCGGTCAAAGAGCCGGAACCGAAAGCTTCGCTAAGCTTCGACGACCGCTCCAGCAGACGGCTGTGCAGATAGAACACGTCACCCGGATAGGCTTCGCGGCCCGGCGGGCGGCGCAGCAGCAGCGACATCTGGCGGTAGGCAACGGCCTGCTTCGACAGATCATCATAGATGATCAGGGCGTGGCGGCCGTTGTCGCGGAAAAATTCCGCCATCGAGGTCGCGGCATAGGGGGCCAGGAATTGCAGCGGGGCCGGGTCAGAGGCGGTTGCGGCCACAACGATGGTGTATTTCATCGCGCCGGTTTCTTCCAGCTTCTTGACCAGCTGCGCCACGGTGGACCGCTTTTGGCCAATGGCGACATAGATGCAATACAGCTTCTTGCCTTCGTCGTCGCCAGCAGCCTCGTTATAGGACTTCTGGTTCAGGATGGTGTCGAGGGCGACGGCGGTTTTGCCGGTCTGACGGTCCCCGATGATCAGCTCGCGCTGGCCACGGCCAACCGGGATCATGGCGTCAACGGCCTTGAGGCCGGTGGACATGGGTTCATGCACCGATTTGCGCGGGATGATGCCCGGCGCCTTCACGTCGGCCTGACGGCGTTCGGAAGATTCAATCGGGCCTTTGCCGTCGATCGGGTTGCCAAGGCCGTCCACGACGCGCCCCAGCAGGCCGTTGCCAACCGGCACGTCCACGATGGATTTGGTGCGCTTGACGGTGTCGCCTTCTTTGATGTCCTGGTCAGAACCGAAGATCACGATGCCGACATTGTCGACTTCAAGGTTCAGCGCCATGCCGCGGATCCCGCCGGGGAATTCCACCATTTCGCCAGCCTGGACATTGTCCAGCCCATGCACACGGGCAATCCCGTCGCCAACCGACAACACGCGGCCCACTTCGGCAACTTCGGCGTCCTTGCCAAAGTTCTTGATCTGATCCTTCAGGATCGCAGAGATCTCAGCAGCCTGAATTCCCATCACCCAACCTCTTTCATAGCATTCTGCAGGGAAGCGAGCCGTGCCTTGATCGAGGTGTCGATCATGGTGGAGCCCAGCTTGACGATAAGTCCGCCGATGAGGGTTTCATCAACGGTGGTGTTCAGCTTGACGGTCTTGCCGACCGAGGCTTTCAGCGTTTCTGCCAGCTTTTTGGACTGTGCGGCGGTCAGTTTCGCGGCCGAGATCACGTCAGCGGTGATTTCGCCTTTCTCAGCCGCAATGCGGGCTCGCAGGTCTGCCACCAGATGCGGCACCACGAACAGACGCCGCTTTGACGCCATCAGCGCCAGCGTGTTCGCCATCAGGTCCGACAGGCCCATCTTGGCACCCACGGCGGCCATTGCGGCGGCCTGCTCTTCCCGACCGATCACCGGAGAGGCGATCATGCCGGTCAATTCCGGGCTGGCTGCCAGCGCCGCGGCCAAAGCCTCGGTGTCGGATTCAAGGGCTGGTAAACCCTTGGCATCCTTGGCCAATTCGAACAATGCTTGGGCATATCGCCCGGCAATGCCAAGTGAGATCGAAGCTGGTTCGGACACGTCATCCCTTCCGCGGTCTCTGGCCCCCGACCCTGCCCTTTGTCAGGTTCAACCTGACCGGGGCGCAAGACTGGGGCATGCGTCTTTGTAGATTTGGGGCGTCATTAGCAGAGCCTTCCCAACCCCGCAACCGGGTAGGACATATTTCCGGCGCAAAAACATCCGGCGTGCGGGTGTGCGTGCCATTGTTGCGAAAGACGACGGAAAATCACCGGCTCAGCGGGGGATTGGCGCTGGCTTGCGAACAACGATTCTTGGGGTTGGGAACCGGGTCAGGGTTGGCTGAACCGGGCTGTCGGCGCGCTGCCTTGCGGTCGATGTTGCAGGGGGGCCAAGGGGCTGGGCACCGGCTGGCCCAGACCTTCCAGCACGCGGATCGGTTTGGTGATCACTGCGCCCAGACCGCCGCGCGTGGGGGCATAGACCTGCTTTGACGCCTCGACCATCAACACCCCGCCGGACAGCCAGGGCAGACGGCGGCCGACCTTCTCCCAGAAATTGGCGGTGCGCAGCCAGAAGGGCGCTTGGGATGGTGGGGCATGCAGCACGGTCAGGTTGCGTTCGGGGGTGAAGCCGTGGCGTTTCAACTGCGCTTCCAGCTGGCCAGCGGTATAGGGGCGGCCAAAGCCAAAGGGCGTGGCGTCGGCGCGCGACCACAATCCGGCGCGGTTGGGCACGATGAACAGGGCGCGGCCACCGGGGCCAAGGACGCGGTGAACCTCGTCCAGCAGAGCGCCGGGGTTCTCGCTGGTTTCCAAGCCATGCATCAGCACCAGCCGATCGACAAAGCCGGTGGCCAACGGCCAGGACGCATCTTCGCACAGGACGGATACATTCGCCTCGCCCGCGGGCCAGGGCATGACGCCTTGGGGCCCCGGCATCAGGCCGATCACGCGGCGCGCCTCGGTCAGGTAGGGGCGCAGCAAGGGAACGGCAAAGCCGAAGCCCGCCACGGTCTGCCCGGTCAAGGGCGGCCACAGATCGACAACCTTGTCACGGATCGCGCGCTGCGCGACGCGGCCAAGCTGCGTGCGGTAGTAGAAGTTGCGCAGATCAAGAACGTCAAGATGCATGGGCGGCTATTCTGACTGCGGGTTGGGGGGGCAAGGACGGGCTGCGGCGGACCATATCAGGTTTGGACGCCATTGCCAGCGCGGGGCGCGCGCCCGGCGTTCGAAGGCGTTGGGTGGCAAGGGATTGACTGCGGGGCCGCGCACCGTAGGCTTTGCAGCATGGATCCAGACGTCACCGCGCCCGAACCGACACCGACTAAACCGACACCGCCCGTGATCCGCCTGCGCAAGGTTCTATCGGGGGATCTGCCCGCCCCTATCTGGCCCGAAGGCTGCACTGTCGCGATCTTTGAGGCTGACACGCATCTGGCGCAGGTCCATGCGCTGTTGGTCGACGCCTACAGTAAAGGCGGCGGTGCCGTGGCGGCACGGGAGGACTGGTGGCAGGCGCTGCACAGCGATGTCGAATATGACCCGGCGCTGGTCTTTGTGGTTCTGGCCGGGACGGCGCAAGACAGGGCGCGGGTTGTGGCAGTGGCGCAATGCTGGCGCGTGCCCTTTGTGAAGGATCTGGCGGTCGCCCCGGACTGTCGGCGGCGGGGGATCGGCACGGCGCTGCTGACCCATGTCTTTGCGACCTTTCGCGACCGGGGCGCGCGGTTTGTCGATCTGAAGGTGCAGCGCGCCAATCCTTCGGGGGCCGAGGCCCTGTACCGGCGGCAAGGCATGCGCGAGGTGGAGTGACGCCGAACCGCAAAGTTGCGGAACCTTGCTGATCACGGCGCGCAGATGTTGCACTTTCCCGCCTGCGGGGCGAGGACTGCACCCATCGGCCATCACGGCCCCTTTTTCAAAGGACGCATCATGGCGCTAGAGCTTGTGACCCTGCCCTGCCTGACCGACAACTATGTTTTTCTGCTTCATGACGACGAAACCGGGCAGACCGCCGTGGTCGATGTGCCGGATGCGGCCCCGGTGCTGGAAGAATTGGCGCGGCGCGGCTGGACGCTGACCGATATCCTTTTGACCCATCACCACGCCGACCATATCCAAGGGGTCGAAGTGCTGCGCGCCGCGACCGGTGCGGTGGTTCTGGGTGCTGCTGCGGATGCGCACCGCCTGCCGCCGCTTGACGTGGCGCTGACCGAGGACATGAGCGTGACCCTTGGCCGCCACCTTGCGCGGGTGATCGACGTGCCGGGCCATACCGTCGGCCATATCGCCTATCTGTTCGACGGCTACGCCTTTACCGGCGACAGTTTGATGGCGGGCGGCTGCGGGCGGTTGTTTGAAGGCACGCCCGCGCAGATGTGGGACAGTCTGCAAAAGCTGGCCAGCCTGCCGGACGACACGCTGATCTGTTCGGGCCATGAATACACTGCCGCGAACCTGCGCTTTGCCGCCAGCCTGGACCCGGAAAATGAGGCGCTGCAAGGCCGTATCGCGAAGGTCACGAAAGCACGCGACGAAGGCTTTGCCACGGTGCCGTCGAAACTGGCGGGCGAAAAGGCCACCAACATCTTTTTGCGCGCCGGAGAGGCCAAGGTCAAAGCCGCCGTCGATATGGCCGATGCCAGCGCCGAAGCCGTCTTTGCCGAGCTGCGCGAGCGCAAGAACCGGTTCTGACACAAGGGGGTCGGGCGGTTTGCAAACGGCGTTTGCCAGGGGTTCCGCCCCCCGCGATCACTTTTTGATCCCAGCCATGGAAAATCGCGGTTGCGCACATAAATAGGTCTTGAAGTTACGTCAATATAATCGAACCTTAACCCTATGAGGCCACGGTTGGGGTGGGTCTGTTGGCCCTCCGACCCTGAATACAGGAGCACGTTGAAGTGCCATCTTTCACGACCACCCTTGAACAGGCGATCCACTCGGCTTTGGCCTATGCCAACGCCCGCAAACACGAATTGGCAACGCTGGAGCATCTGCTTCTGGCCTTGATCGAAGAACCGGACGCGGCCCGCGTGATGAAGGCCTGCTCGGTTGATCTGGACGACCTGAAAAAGACCCTGGTCGAGTTTATTGACGATGATCTGTCCACTTTGGTGACCGATGTTGACGGGTCCGAAGCGGTGCCGACGGCAGCGTTTCAGCGTGTGATCCAGCGCGCGGCGATCCATGTGCAATCGTCGGGCCGCAATGAGGTGACGGGGGCCAATGTTCTGGTCGCCATCTTTGCCGAGCGCGAATCGAATGCCGCCTATTTCCTGCAAGAACAGGACATGACGCGCTATGATGCGGTGAATTTCATTGCGCATGGTGTGGCCAAGGATCCGTCCTATGGCGAGGCGCGTCCGGTGACCGGGGCCGAAGAAACCCACCATGAGACGCCAAAAGCCGAGGCGGGCGAGGCCAAGGAATCCGCGCTGTCGAAATACTGCGTCGATCTGAACGTCAAGGCGCGCAAGGGCGAGGTTGACCCGCTGATTGGCCGCGAGGCCGAGGTGGAACGCGCCATTCAGGTTCTGTGCCGCCGTCGCAAGAACAACCCGCTTCTGGTCGGGGATCCGGGCGTGGGCAAGACCGCGATTGCCGAGGGGCTGGCCAAGAAGATCGTGGACGGGCAGACACCGGAAATTCTGGCCCATGCCACGATTTTCAGCCTCGACATGGGATCGCTTCTGGCCGGAACCCGCTATCGCGGCGATTTCGAAGAGCGGCTGAAACAAGTCGTGAAAGAGTTGGAAGATCACCCCGACGCGATCTTGTTCATTGACGAGATTCACACCGTGATCGGGGCTGGTGCCACCAGTGGCGGCGCGATGGATGCGTCAAACTTGCTGAAACCCGCCTTGCAGGGCGGCAAGCTGCGCTGCATGGGATCGACCACCTATAAGGAATTCCGTCAGCATTTTGAAAAGGACCGCGCTTTGTCGCGCCGGTTCCAGAAAATCGACGTGAACGAACCTTCGGTGCCGGATGCGATCAAGATCCTGATGGGGTTGAAGCCGCATTTTGAAGAGCATCACGACCTGCGCTATACCGCCGAGGCGATCAAGGCGGCGGTGGAACTGGCCGCGCGGTATATCAACGACCGCAAACTGCCCGACTCTGCCATCGACGTCATCGACGAGGCGGGGGCGGCGCAGCATCTGGTGTCCGACAGCAAGCGGCGCAAGGTTCTGGGCCTTAAAGAGATTGAGGCTGTGGTTGCCAAGATCGCCCGCATCCCGGCGCGCAACGTGTCGAAAGACGACGCAGAAGTGCTGCGCGATCTGGAAAAGAACCTCAAGCGCGTGGTTTTCGGTCAGGATGTCGCGATCGAGGCGCTGTCGAGTGCCATCAAACTTGCCCGCGCTGGTCTGCGCGAGCCGGAAAAGCCCATCGGCAACTACCTGTTCGCCGGGCCGACGGGTGTTGGCAAAACCGAAGTGGCCAAGCAGTTGGCGCTGTCGCTGGGCGTGGAATTGCTGCGGTTTGACATGTCGGAATACATGGAAAAACACGCGATTTCGCGGCTGATCGGGGCACCGCCCGGCTATGTCGGGTTTGATCAGGGCGGCATGTTGACGGACGGCGTTGACCAGCATCCGCATTGCGTGCTGCTGCTGGACGAGATCGAAAAGGCGCATCCGGATGTCTACAATATCCTGTTGCAGGTCATGGACCATGGCAAGCTGACCGATCACAACGGCCGGACGGTGGATTTCCGCAATGTCATCTTGATCCTGACCACCAATGCCGGGGCGTCGGACATGCAGAAAGAGGCGATCGGCTTTGGCCGCGAACGCCGCACGGGCGAAGATACCGCCGCGATCGAGCGGATTTTCACCCCGGAATTCCGCAACCGTCTGGATGCGACGATCTCGTTTGCCTCGTTGGGGAAATCGACGATCATGCAGGTGGTGACGAAGTTCGTGTTGCAGCTTGAGGCCCAGTTGATGGACCGCAATGTGCATATCGACCTGACCGAAGAGGCGGCCAAATGGTTGGGCGACAAGGGGTATGATGACAAGATGGGGGCGCGTCCGCTGGGACGGGTCATTCAGGAATACATCAAGAAACCCCTTGCCGAAGAACTGCTGTTCGGCAAGCTGATCAAGGGCGGCACGGTGCATGTCGGCGTCCTGGACGACAAGATCGAGCTGACCTATGAAGAGCCGAGCAAGCCGCGGATCACCGGCACCAAGACGCCGCTTCTGACCGCGGACTGATCGAAAACCGATCACCCTGAAAGGGGCATTACGGCAAAAGGCCCTCGCATCTGCGGGGGCCTTTTGGTTTGGTCTTAGGCGGTTTCGGGACCAGTGATCTAGCGTTCGGTCAGTTTCAATTCGATCCGGCGGTTCTGGGCATTGGCCTCGGGGCTGTCACCGCTGGCGACGGGGCGGTATTCGCCAAAACCGGTGGCGGCCAGACGTTCGGGCGGAAAGCCCAGAACATCGGCCATATAGCGCACGACGGACAAGGCGCGGGCCTGCGACAGCTCCCAATTGTCGGCAAAAGCGCCGTTCCCGGTCAGCGGCACGGCATCGGTATGGCCATCGACACGGATGATCCAGTCAATTTCCGGCGGGATCTGGTCCATCACGTCGGTCAGGGTCGCCACAACCTGCGCGATCTGCGCACCACCTTCGGGGGCCAGATCGGCGGAGCCGGGGGCAAACAGCACCTCGGATGAAAACACAAAACGGTCGCCCACAACACGCACGCCTTCTCGTCCGGCCAGAACCGTGCGCAGCTGGCCAAAAAATTCCGAACGGAATTTTTCAAGGTTCAGGTTTTCGGCCTCAAGGCGGATCCGTTCGGCCTCTTCCAGTTCGGCGCGGCGTTTCTGTTCGGATGCGACCTGGGCCAGCGCGGCGTTCAGCTGATTTCCCAGCGCGTCCAGCTGCACATTGGCGGCGACATCCTTGGCGGCGGAAGCGTCCAGCAATTCCTGCAATGACCCCAATTGCCCGCGCAAACCGGCGATCTGTTCGTTCAAAAGAGCGACCTTGCGAGCGGCCTCGACGGTGTTTTTCTGTTCCTGCGTCAGGGTTTGCTCGGCAATGGCCAGCAGCGCCTTTTGGCGGTCGCTGTCGGTGACGGCCTTGGCGGCGTCGGTCTGGGCGGCGGCCAGCAGGGTCAGGGTTTCTTCGGCCTGACGACGTTTTTCCTCTAGCGCCAAGGTCATCGCGGTCAGTTCGTCATCAGCGGATTTCAACTTGGCGCGCAAAGCCTCCAACGCGGCGGCATCGACCAGACGGGCGGCTTCCTGATCGGACAGTTTTGCCTGAGTTTGGGCAATGGTCTGGGCATCGGCGGCGCCTTTGGCCTTCAGATCGGCCAACAAAGCCTCCAGCGCCTCGCGCCGGGCGGCGGCAAGACGGGCGGCTTCGGTGCTGGCGTCAATTTCATCCCGCGCCTTGGCCAACGCCAAAAGCATCGCCTCTTGTTCGGTGATCAGCTTGGCCTGCGCCGATTTCAGATCCTGAACCGAGGCGGTCAGCGTGGTGACCTGCCCGCGCGCCGCGTCGCGGTCGGCCAGCAGACTGGCGACCTGCGCTTCAAAGCTGGTGATGCGGGCGTTGGCGGCCAGAAGATCCTGTTCGCGGCTGGCAAGGCTGGCCGACAGGGTGCCGATCAGGGCGGACTGGCGTTCGCCCTCGGCGGTGGCGGCGGTCAGATCGCTGGTCAGACTGCCGACCTGGGCTTCCAGATCTTCGGCTCGCGTCCGTTCAAGCCCCAAGGCGTCGGCCAGTTGCGCCAGTTGGGCGTTCAGTTCGGACAATTGGCTGTCCTGACTGGTGATCGTGTCACGCAGCACCGATTGCATGATGGTGAAAATGGTCAAAACAAAAGTCAGCACCATCAGCAAGGTGGTGACGGCATCCACAAATCCCGGCCAGATATTAGAGTTTTCGCGGCGGCGCGACAGTCCCATATTACAGCCTTGGGCTTTGGGTGTTGCGCGCCAAGGACCGGATCGCCTGAGTCAGGGCCCCGATATCACCGCGCAGATCGGCCATGCTCTCCTGACGGCCGGCCGAAATTTCCTCAAGAATCCGAAGCAGTTGCACGTCGATCGACCGCAGCCGCATCCGGCTTTCGGCATCGGAATGCGCGCCACCTTCGGTGCTGGTCAGGGCCGCGATCAGCCGGTCTTGCCCATGGGCGATGCGGTTCAGGGCGGCGGCCTGACCGGCCTCGGCCTCCAGCCGTTTGGCAAGGGCGGCCACGGCGACGGCCAGTTGACCGATGCGATCCTCGGCCCCTTCGCGGTTGGATTCGGTCTGGGTGAACAGGGTTTGCAGCACCTCGATCTGACCGGTCATGTTATCAAGGATCTGCACCAAAGCGCCCTGATCGGCGCTTTCGCCTTCGCCGCCCGCATAGCCAAGCCGGGTGATCGACGACAACCACTCTTCCAACTCGCGGTAAAAGCGGCTTTGACCGTGCCCCGCGAACAGTTCCAGCAGCCCCAGTACCAACGACCCGGCCAACCCCAGAAGCGAGGATGAAAACGCCGTTCCCATGCCGCCAAGCTGTTCTTCCAGCCCGCCCATCAGTTTGGCGAACACGTCCAGCCCGGTTTCGCCTTGTTGCGGCGCCAAGGACCGGATCGTGTCCACAACCGCCGGAACTGTGGTGGCCAGACCAAAAAACGTCCCCAGAAGCCCTAGAAACACCAGAAGATTGGTGATGTAGCGCGTGATGTCGCGCGCCTCGTCGATGCGGGTGGCGACGGAATCCTGAATCGAGCGGGCCGAGGAATTGTTGATCTGCGCCTTGGCCCCACGAGAGCGCAACAATTGCGCCAAGGGGGCCAAAAGCCGCGGCGGGGCGTCATCTTCGGACCCCGGGCGCTGCTGAACGAAGGCTTCGATCCACGACACCGACTGGATCAGGATATAGACCTGCCAAAAGCAGGTGGCGACGCCAAGGCCAAAGACGAACAGGATAAATCCGTTCAGCAGAACGTTGGTTTGGACGATCCCCACAACGGTATCGCGGATGACCCAAGCCCCCGCGCCGACAAGGGCGCAGACCAAAAGCATGGTCACAATCTGTTGGATCGGCTGGCTGAAGTGGCTAACCGGTGCGATTTTGGTCTTTTCCATCCAAGCGGGTCCGGCCCTTGTTCTGCCCTTGCGCAGCATAGCAGGGAACGGGGGGCTGCCAAGGAAAACAATGTTACATTTGGGTGATCATTCCGACCAGAGACGCCATATCTGGGTCTTTCAGGCCAAGGTCCGTCAAATGATGGTAGGTGGTCAAAAGGTAATCGCGGTTGGGGCCGCGCGCGCCTGACGACCGCGCGATGATCTTGGCCTGCTCGGTCAGGGTCAGACCGCGCGCGTATTGGCCGTGATCGCGGTTGATGACATAGGTGGTCGCGGTGACGCGGCGACCATCGGTCAGGATCACCGGCAACTGCGCCTCGGCATAGGCATACGAGATCAACTCACGCGCGCGCAGGGTCGCGAGGGTCGCAGCCTCGGTTCCGGGGGCCGCGCGCAGGGCAAGGCCGTCGCAGACCGCGCCCGGTTGCGCATCCAGCGCCAAAACCAGACCGGGGGCTTCGGGCGTGCCACGATAATGGACCGACCACATGCAAAAGCTGCGGTGATAGCCGTCCAGCCGGGCAACCTGCGCCTCGGCCACGGAAAAACCGGGATCCCAGATCAAGGAGCCATAGCCAAACACCCAAAGTTCATCTTGCACCGCTGGCCCTCCTGCGGGAATGGCTTTATCAGGTGGGCGCGGCTTTGGGGAGGGTTCTGATGCGGTTTCTGTTTGGCGGCATCCTTGGGCTTCTGGCGATTTGGGCGGGCTATTGGATGGTCGGTCAGCGCCTGATCGAGGGCCAGATCGACACGCTTCTGGCCCAGATGCCGGCGGGTCTGGTGGTGCAGCAGACCGGCTATGACGTGGCGGGCTTTCCCAGCCGGTTCGATTTGACCGTGACCCAGCCGAATGTGCAAACGGCGGCGGGTTGGGGTTGGCAGGCCGAGTTTGCGCAGGTTTTTGCGATGACCTGGAAACCCTGGCATCTGATCGCCGCCCTGCCCCATAGTCAGACCCTGACCACGCCATACGGGCCGGCAACGCTGGACAGTAGCCGTTTCATGGCCAGTTTCCGGGTCGCGCCGCGTGCCGAGGCTGATTTTGAAGAGGCCGTTCTGCAAATCGACGCGCCAATCTTGCGCAGCGACGGATTACCGCAGATCACGGCGGCTGCGCTGATTGTGGCGTTGAAACATGAGGTTGCGCTTGGCTTTGCCTATCGGCTGGGGGTGCAGGTTGATGGGTTGACGCCCCTTGTGCCAGCGGCCACGGGCGGCAATCTGACGCTTGGGCGGATGGACATGGTGGTGACGACCGAAGGCGCGCTGAGCCGAAAGATGACGGCGGTTCAGGTCCAGTCGGTCGATCTGCGGGCTATGGCGCTGGAATGGGACGGGGTCAAGGTGACCGGCGACGGCCTGCTGACCCGCGGGGACGGCGGGTTTGCCGAGGGTCAGATTGCACTGAAAGTGACCGGTTGGCGCGATTTGCCGGCGCGGCTGGCGGATTTCGCCATTTTGCGCCCCGAGATTGCCCCGACCATGACCCGCGCGCTGGAGGTGATTGCGGCCGAACAGGGCAATCCGGCGGTTCTGGATCTGCCACTGATCTTTCGGTCGGGGCGGTCTTATCTGGGGCCCCTGCCGCTGGGGCTGGCACCAAACCTTGACTACCGGCAGTAAGTTCCGCTGTTATAGCGCGCGATGTCAAAGTGCAAATGGTCTTCGTGATAGCCGTCGGATCCGGGGCCAAGCGTGGTACCAAAGATGCCGCAGGCGGCTCTGTGGGCCTTGCGGATGGTGGAGTTGTAATTGTTCGCCACGGTCCAAAGCGTGCCGTCTGACATGACAAATCCTGAAATATCAATGGCTTTGCCGCGCCCATGTTCCGAGATCTTGGCGCCCTTCACATTGTTGCGGGTGCGGCAGATATAGCTGGCGGCGACCTTCAGCTCGACCACTTTGCGGTTGCCAAAGGCCGGGCGGACGCCGGTTTCGACCCATTTTTTCAGCGCATCCGCGGTGTCGCAACTGATCGTGGCAGCCGGGTTCAGCGCCACGTCTGACACCATTGTGACGCGGACCGGCTCGTCCAGCCCGCAACCTTTGTATTTGGCAGGGATTGCGGACAGCGCCTCGCCCCGGATGTCGCTGTCGCCGCAGACCGACCCCTTTTTGCCTTTCTTCTTGCTGGATTTGGCGGCGGGGGCCTCGGCAGTCGGGGCGGATGCGACGCTGGTCACCAGATCGGCGGGGCGCGGTTTTGGCGGGGTCGGCGGGGCGGCGGTCAGGACCGGTGCCGGGGCGACGACAGCTTCTGCCACGGGGGCAGGCGTGGCGGTCAAGGCTTCGGGGCGGGGTTTCGGCGCTGTGACCGGGGCGAGGGTGGTGGGGGTCGGCTCGGCGGCGGGAGGGGCCAGAACCTGCGCCAAGGGGCGCGGCAGCGGGCGGACCGATGTGGTCGGCGCTTCGGCCAGGGCCATTTCGGCACAGGCAAGGATCAGGACAAACAGCCTGCCGCGCATCGCCTAGCCCTTGGTCGGGGGTGGCGACGATCGCCCAAAATCCGGGGCCGCGGTGTCCTGCCCCGCCTCGATGATGCCACGACGGATGGCGCGGGTGCGGGTGAAATAGTCAAACAACTGATCGCCGTCACCCATGCGGATCGCGCGTTGCAGCACGAACAATTCCTCGGCAAAGCGGCCCAGAATGTCCAGAACCGCGTCCTTGTTGGTCAAAAACACATCGCGCCACATCGTCGGATCGGACGAGGCGATGCGGGTGAAATCGCGAAACCCCGAGGCGGAATATTCGATCACCTCGGAGTTTGACACCTGCGCCAGATGGTCGGCCACCCCAACCATCGTATAGGCGATCAGATGCGGCGTATGGCTGACCACGGCCAGAACCTGATCGTGATGGGCGGCGTCCATCGCGTTAACCTTCGCACCCATGCCTTCCAGCAGAGATTGCAGGCGCGCGATCAGGGCCGGATCGGTGTCGTCCAAGGGGGTCAACAGCCACCAGCGATTGACGAAAAGTGTGGAAAA
>JANNBI010000475.1:0-2260 GCA_031385345.1 Paracoccaceae bacterium
CCGGTTGCCGTGTCAGCAGGGCAAAGCCGCGATCATAGGCGGCCTTTAGTCCGAAGGCGGCGATCAGGCCGCGGGCGGATTGCAGGGAAATGTAAAGCACCATGTACAGCAAATTACAGGCTGTTCTGGGGACGAGGGATGTGATGCGGGGTCTGAATCTGGCCAATGTATTCGTGAAAGTATAATAATATTAGATGTTTACGTGATTCTTTTGGGATCTGGTGCCGTGCAGGATCGGACAGGCCGTTCAGATTTCGGGAAAAAATGGCGGACTCTCTGTCCGCCACTGCATTTTTAATATGCCAACACTCCTTGGCGTTTGCGCGCTGCGGGCAGGGCGGAATGTGCAGCACGATGTGCAGCAGGCTGTGTGGTATTCGCGGCCCCGCACTGATCCCCCCCATCCCCCTTTCGGAATATCAATTGCCGAAATCCTTGCCAGCTGGATAAATGGGGCAAAGGGGCAAGGCGGAGAGGGGTCATGGCTTCTGGACGTCGGAATTTTCTGGCGATCGTTGCGGCGGCGGCGGTCATCGGCGGGGCGATCTATGGCTTTGGTCTGCGCGGCACCGGGGCTTTGCTGGGCGATCTTGTGCCGGAGCGCTTGCGGCCCGCGGTTCAGGTTTCCATCGCCAGTGCGGTCACCAAGCAGCGCTGGCTGGAGGCGGCGCGGCTGGCCTTTGCGCAGGCCGGTATCCGCACCACCTCGGGGATGCCGATCGAGATCACGGTGCAAAACGTCCTGTCGGGGGAATCGATGCTGGGCATCGCCGGCCAGACCCTGCAACCGGTGGTCTGGAGCCCGGGCGAGATGACCTGGGTGGATCAGCTGACCGCGCGCTGGACCCGCGACAATGCCAGCCCGGTGATGACGAAGGCCTGCACCCCCACGGTGCTGACGCCGGTCGGGCTGGCGATTTGGCGCCCCATGGCCGAGGCTTTGGGCTGGCCCGCCGACCCAATCAGCTGGGCCGATCTGATCGCGCTGGCCAATGATCCGCAGGGCTGGGCGGCTTATGGTCATCCCGAATGGGGGCGGCTGCGGCTGGGCCATACCCATCCGCAATATTCCAGCGCGGGACTGCTGTTCATGGCCTCGGTCGTCTATGCGATCAGCGGCAAGACCGGGGATATCACCCCCGAGGACATCTATGCGCCGCAGGTCGAGCGCGGGTTGGCGGCGCTGGCGCAGAACACTGCGAAATACGGCATGGTCACCACCGACCTTTTGAACAACATGGCCAGCTTTGGCCCGTCCTTCCTGCATGTCACCTCGGCCTTTGAAGAGGGCACGGTGCGCTTCAACACCGAGCGCAGCGCGGATCTGCGTTGGCCGCTGGCCTTTGTCTTTCCGCAAGAGGGCACCTTCTGGAGCGATCAGCCCTATTGCATTCTGGACGGCGCGCCTTGGGTCAGTTCCGAACAGGCCGAGGCGGCGCAGCTGTTTCTGGAGTTCCTGACCTCGGACGCCATGCAGGCCGAAGCCGGCACGCATTTCGTGCGGCCCTTGGCACCGGGCGCGCCGCTGGGCCCCTATCTGACGCTGGCCAATGGCACCGATCCGGCGGCCAGCCGCACCAGCGTGCCGGATTTCGAAATTCCGGGCCCCGAGGTGTCGGAGTCGATCATCGACCAGTTCCTGACCACCAAGCGCAAGGCGACGGTGGTGGTGGTGGTCGACACCTCGGGCAGCATGCAGGCGGACAACCGGATCGGCACCGCAACCACCGCGACGGCGGCCTTTCTGCGCCGGCTGGATCCGCGCGACCGGGTCGGGCTGGTGACCTTTTCTGCCGCGGTAAGCCGGCTGGCCGAGATCGCCCCGGTCCGCGACATTGGCGAGGCCATGACCCAGCGCGTTTTGTCACTGGTGGCCAATGGCGGCACCAATCTGCATGCCGCGGTCTGTGAAGCCACGCGGATGATCGCGCAGGAAAAGGGCCGCGACCGGGCCGCCGGGGACAACCGGCTGTACGGCATTGTCCTGTTGTCGGATGGCAAGGATACCGCAAACGAGATTTCCGAGACGCGGATGTTCCAGACCTGTCTTGCCAGTCAGGTGGAAGGCGAGGAGGGGCCAAAGATGTTCGTGATCTCTTTTGGCGATGAAACCGACGTCACCTTGCTGAAGCGGCTGGCGCAGGACACCAACGGGGTGCTGTTCAGCGCCGATCCGGCCTCGATCGACGCGACTTATCTGAAGATCTCGGCCGAGCAATAGGATGGGTGGCCAAGAATTTTTGGGCCGGGAATCTGGGGT
>JANNBI010000532.1:0-21225 GCA_031385345.1 Paracoccaceae bacterium
GTTCTTCGCGGCGCTTCCAGCCCTTGATGAAATCACTGCCACGCAGACCCGCCGCCGCAAGCGCGCCGGGGATCGACGGCACCGTTGCATAAAAGGCAAAAGCCCGGTCCAGCGCCAGTTCGGTCAGCCCTTCGACCGCCGGGCGCTTGCCCTGCCCGGTCAGCCATTCCGCGATGCGTTCGTATTGCGGGTCATAGACGGGCGTGTACAGGATGCGGTGGATCGTGGTCGCCGGCACACCGCGCAACCGCAGGACCGAGGCGGCCTTGTTGGTCGGGGCCAGAATGGCAAGTGTGCGGCGATCCTTGCGCCGCCGCGCCTCGTAATCGCCCGAGACGATTTCGACCCCCGCCGCCTTCATCGCTTTGTAAAGGCTAGCCAAAAGCATGGTCTTGCCCGACCCCGCCTTGCCCACCACCGCCAGAACTGACGCTTTGCCTTCGACCATCGGCGTCATCAGCCCCTCGGCCAGATCAATTCCCATGGCCCGCATTTCCGCCGTCACCCGGTCATAGGCTTCGGCTTGGTCGTCGGAAAATGTCAAAAGCGCAGCACTCATCGCGCCCTTATAGGACAGGCTTGGGGCAAGGGCCAGAGTGGGGGGACCAGACTAGGTGTCGGGGGTATCGGGTTTCTGCACCGCGATTTGCAGGGCGATTTCGGCCCGCGCAACCTCTTCCGCCTCCGATGTTTTGGCGGCCAGCTTCGGCAGGCCATTGGCCGTGGCATAGGCCCGCAGATCCGACAGAACTTCAAATATCCAAGAGTGACGCATGATACCCCCAACCCAAACCAAGGCTTAGGGATAGCAAATTCAAGGCCCCGGTTTAATCACCAAAGGTCGCAACAGAACGCACGGTCTTTTGCTAAAATCCAATCAATTAACCATGAATTGCAGGGAAACGGCGCGCAATCAGGCGCGCCGTCCCGCCTCTAGCGCCTCTTCAAACGTCCGCAGACCGGTGCGGGGGGCTTGGACCAGAACCGCCATATTGCCCGGTTTGTGTTGATTTGACCGCATCAGCATATGGGCGGCGGGAATGTCGGCCCAAGGGAAAACCTCGGACATGCAGGGGTCCAGACGACGACCCACCATCAGCTTGTTCGCCGCCGCCGCCTGTTTCAGATGGGCGAAATGGCTGCCTTGCAGGCGCTTTTGGTGCATCCACATATAGCGCACGTCGAAGGTACAGTTGAAGCCGCTGGTGCCGGCACAGATCACCACCATGCCGCCCTTTTTGCACACCAAGGAGGACACCGGAAAGGTCGCCTCGCCGGGATGTTCAAAGACCATGTCGACGTTGACGCCTTTGCCTGTGATGTCCCAGATCGCCTTGCCAAAGCGGCGCGCTTCTTTCAGCCAGTCGTTGTATTCTTGGCTGTTGACGGTCGGCAACTGGCCCCAGCATTTGAAATCATTGCGGTTTATCACGCCCTTGGCGCCCAGCCCCATGACGAAATCACGTTTGGATTCGTCGCTGATCACGCCAATCGCATTGGCGCCTGCGGTGTTGATCAGTTGGATCGCGTAAGACCCCAAGCCGCCCGACGCGCCCCAGACCAGCACATTCTGCCCCGGTTTCAGATCATGCGGTTCATGGCCGAACAACATCCGGTAGGCGGTGGCAAGGGTCAGGGTGTAACAGGCGGCTTCCTCCCATGTCAGGTGGCGCGGGCGCGGCATCAACTGCTGGGCCTGAACGCGGGTGAACTGTGCGAAGGAACCGTCGGGCGTCTCATATCCCCAGATCCGCTGGCTGGGCGAAAACATCGGGTCGCCGCCGTTGCAATCCTCGTCGTCGCCGTCGTCCTGATTGCAGTGGATCACCACCTCATCCCCGACCTTCCAGCGTTTGACCTTGTCCCCCACCGCCCAGACAATGCCCGACGCATCCGAGCCTGCGATGTGATAGGCCTGTTTGTGGCCGTCAAAGGGGCTGATCGGCACGCCCAGCGCCGCCCAGACGCCGTTGTAGTTAACGCCGGCGGCCATCACCAACACCAGAACCTCGTTGCTGTCGATCTTCCAGGTGTCCAGAACTTCAACCTGCATGGCAGTGTTTGGTTCGCCGTGACGGTCGCGCCGGATCGACCAGGCGTACATCTGCGCCGGGACATGGCCCAAGGGCGGCATTTCGCCAATCTCGTACAGGTCTTTGACCGGGGCGTCATAAGGCGCAATCGCGGTGGCAGTATCCAGGGCCATATCCGTCTCCTCTCCGCATGCCGCAGCGCAGAATCGCGCGGCCTTCCGGAAAGGAGTAGATTTCACCGCGCAATATAGCAATAGTCTTGCGCGGTTATTTTGTAATTTTATGTCCGCCGCGTCGCAGCGATACCTATTGGATCGTGTAAGACGAGATCTGGCAGACGTCGATGCCCTCTTCGATACCGACCGAACCATCGGCAAAGACGACCTTGAAGTCAAAGGTGCAATAGCCCGACCCGTCTTCGAAATTCACATTGGCCGAGGCGCCGGAAGGCAGGGTCGAGGTGCCCAAAATATCCTCTTCCCACGAATTGCTGCCCGAGTTCGATCCGTAGAAATTGGTGATCGTCGCGCCCGAGGCGTTCAAGATGGTGACGTTCCGGTTGGCAGAGGCATAGGTGGTGGTCGTGGTGGTCACGCAGCCTGCCAAGGTCAGGCCAAGGGCGGCAACGCCCAGAATATTCCGCAGCATCAATGGTTTCTCCCTGAAGGTCGGGCGGCAGGTCCGCCCTGCCCCAAGGGTAGGTCGCCGTCTGGGTGTTCACAAATGTTTTTTTCAGGCAGCGGGAGAGCGCGAAAGCCGCTGTTGCACCGAGGCAGCGGTAAAGGCCAGAATGGCCAGACCGCGCGGATCGGGCACCAGATCGGCGCTGATCAGACCGCGCGCGATCAGGGGGGCCAGCCCCTCGGCTATGGTCTTGTCCAAGCCCTGCGGGGCCAGTTTCAACACCGCATGGCCGTTGGTCAACCGGGCCAGCAGACCTGCGACGCGGACGCGCAGAATGTCGGGCGTGGGCGGATCCCCGTCCAGCAGCGCGGCGGCGATCAGCGGCACCGGCAGCACCGGCACGGCGCGTTCGATCTGCGTCATCAGATGGGCGGCCAGCGGTTCGGCCAGCGCGTCCAAGGGCGTGTCAGGATGGGCGGCCAGATAGGCGCGCAAGGATACCGGCTGGCCAAAACTGGCAGCGGCGGTGCCAAAGCCCTTGAAGCGGCGGCGTAAAATCCGCCACAGGTTGCGCAGCATGGATCCGAAGATGACCCCCAAAGGCGCGCGGAACCGCCGTGTTCCGGAGGCAGCGGCCCCGGTCAGAATCCGGTCCTCCAGCACGCGGTCGTAGGCCAGACCGACCGGCACAAAGACCACATCGCGGCCCTGCGCCGTATATCCGGTGACGATGTAACTGAGCAGACCCAGCTTCGCCTCGCCCACAGCGCCGGTCAGCGACAGACCGCCCTCGGGGAAAATCGCCTGCGTCGTGCCTTCGGCCGTGGCCATCTGGACATAGCGCGCCAAGACCCGGCGATACAGCGTGTTACGCGACCCGCGCCGGATGAAATAGGCCCCCATCGCCCGGATCAGCCGCGACAAGGGCCAGATCCGCGCCCATTCCCCCACGGCATAGGAAATCGCCGCACGCCCCGACACCAGCCAGGTGACCAGCACATAGTCCATGTTGGACCGGTGGTTGATCACGAAAATCACGGTGGCGTTGGGGTCGATCTTGCCCAGTTCGGCATCGACCCGGCCAATGCGCACCCGGTACAGCCCGCGCGAAATCCAGCGGGTCAGCCGGATCGCCACGCCAAAATACAGCGTGGTGGAAAATCCCGGCACGATCTCGCGGGCGTATTTGCGCGCCTCTTCAAAGGCGACGGCACCGGGCACGCCGGTGTCGGCGGCATGGTCGGTCACCGCCTCCAGCACGCGCGGATCATAGGTCAGGCGCACGATCATGTCCTGCCGCCGCGCCAGTTTGAACAACTCTATCTTGCGGTCAAGTTTGGCGTTCAGCCGCGCCAGCGCGCGCTCCGCCCGTTTGCGGAAAAACCAGCGGACCGACGGGAACAGGAAATGCGAGGCGAAGGTGACCCCGGCAAAGGCCAGGATCAGGACCAGCAGCCACAGCGGAACGCCGACCGGTTGGAACATGGCGCGCGCCCGTCAGGAAAACGCGAAAACCGCGCACAGGATGATCGCCAGCACCAAAGCCATGCCGGTTTTCGCCAGCACCGGCATCCGCGCCATGGCCGCGCCGTCGCCAGCCTTGGCGCGCCGGGTGTTGAAAATGCCGTAGATCATCAGCGCCGCCAACAGTGCCACCAGCGTCAGTTTCGCGTGCAACCAGCCGTTTTGTCCGGCAAATCCGTCATATTTTCCCCACAGCAGCGCCGATCCCGACAAGATCATCAACACCAGCGCCATCCGCCCCAAGGATGCGAGCTTGGCCGTGACCTGCCCGAACACCGGCTTTTCCGCCGCCGTGGCCTTGTCGCGCATCGACAGCACCAAGGGGGCGGCAAAGGCCGAACAGCCCGCCAGCGCCAGCGCCACCAGATGCACCCACAACACCAGTTTCATTCCAAGTTCCATTGCCTGCCGCTCCTGCCTGAATTTGGTCTTGTGACGGCGCGATCATCCCTGATCACCCGGGATTTGCCCATCCCCTATCCTCGCCGCGTTGCAGCGATTGACAGGGAACTAATCTGTCGCCTATCAGTTGCCATGCGACATTTAATTACTCGCTCGATGCAAGAGGCCCGATGATGCACCCGCAGAAGGATACCCCCTGGCTGTTTCGCACCTATGCGGGCCATTCCACGGCGGCGGCGTCAAATGCGCTGTACCGCACCAACCTGTCCAAGGGGCAGACCGGGCTGTCGGTGGCCTTCGATCTGCCGACCCAGACCGGGTATGATGCCGATCATCCCCTTGCTCGGGGCGAGGTCGGCAAGGTCGGCGTGCCGGTCGGGCATCTGGGCGACATGCGCGCGCTGTTTGACGCGATCCCGCTGGACCAGATGAACACCTCGATGACGATCAACGCCACGGCGCCCTGGCTTTTGGCGCTGTATATCGCCGTGGCACAGGATCAGGGCGCGGATATTGCCGCCCTGCAAGGCACGGTACAGAACGATATCATCAAGGAATATCTGTCGCGCGGCACCTATATCTGCCCGCCGAAGGCCAGCCTGCGGATGATCACCGATGTGGCGGCCTATACGCAGACCCACCTGCCGAAATGGAACCCGATGAACGTCTGTTCCTATCACCTGCAAGAGGCCGGGGCGACGCCCGAACAGGAACTGGCCTTTGCTTTGGCCACGGCGACGGCGGTGCTGGACGATCTGCGCGGCAAGGTGGCGGCGGCGGATTTCCCGGCGATGGTTGGCCGCATCTCTTTCTTCGTCAATGCAGGCATCCGCTTTGTCACCGAGATGTGCAAGATGCGCGCCTTTGTCGATCTGTGGGACGAGATTTGCCAGACCCGCTATGGCATCACAGAGGCGAAGTATCGCCGGTTTCGCTATGGGGTTCAGGTCAATTCACTGGGCCTGACCGAACAGCAACCCGAAAACAACGTCTACCGCATCCTGCTGGAAATGCTGGCGGTGACGCTGTCGAAAAACGCCCGCGCGCGCGCCGTGCAATTGCCCGCCTGGAACGAGGCTTTGGGCCTGCCGCGCCCTTGGGATCAGCAATGGTCGCTGCGGATGCAGCAGATTCTGGCCTATGAGACGGACCTGCTGGATTATGACGACCTGTTCGACGGCAACCCGGCGGTGGAGCGTAAGGTTAAGGCGCTGAAAGAGGGGGCGCGGGCCGAACTGGCGCTGATTGACGGCATGGGCGGGGCGGTGGCGGCGATTGCCTATATGAAAGGCCGGTTGGTAGAGGCGAATGCGGCGCGGATCGCCAAGATTGAATCGCGTGAAACCACGGTTGTCGGCGTGAACCGCTGGACCGAGGCGGCGCCGTCGCCCCTGACTGCGGGCGACGGGGCGGTGATGCAGGCCGATCCGGGAGCCGAGGCGGACCAGATCGCGCGGCTGATCGCTTGGCGCGCGTCGCGGGACGAGGTGGCGGTTCAGGCGGCGCTGGCCGATCTGCGGGCGGCGGCGGCCTCGGGGGCCAATATCATGCCGCCGTCCATCGCGGCGGCGCGGGCCGGGGCGACAACGGGGGAATGGGGGGCCATGGTGCGCGCGGCCTTTGGCGAATACCGCGCCCCGACCGGCGTGGCGCGCAGCCCGTCAAACCAGACCGAAGGGCTGGACGAGATCAGGCAGGCGGTGGATCTGGTGTCAGCCAAACTGGGGCGGCGGTTGAAATTTCTGATGGGGAAACCGGGGCTTGACGGCCATTCCAACGGTGCGGAACAGATTGCGGCGCGGGCGCGCGATTGCGGCATGGATATCAGCTATGACGGGATCCGGCTGACCCCGGCCGAGATTGTGTCCGCCGCCGCCGACCAGAACGTGCATATTCTGGGCCTGTCGATCCTGTCGGGCAGCCATCTGCCCCTGATCGCCGAGGTGCTGGACCTGATGCGCACCACCGGGCTGGCGGTGCCGCTGATCGTCGGCGGCATCATCCCCGAGGACGACGCGGCCCGCCTGCGCGCGATGGGGGTGGCGGCGGTCTATACGCCGAAGGATTTTGAGCTGAACCGGATCATGCTGGATATTGTGACGCTGGCGGACCCGGGGGCGCTGGCGGCGGAGTAGGTTTGGGGTTTGTTTGCCACGGGTGGGCAGGTGTCTCTTCAAAACCGTCTGATGGGCTTTCCCCAAGGAAGGACCATCGGTTTTTTGCCCAAAGCCGCAAGGCGACGGCAAGGGGCGTTGTGCCGCAAACCGGACGCATCGAATCTGTCTGCGCCTGCCTGGGGTCGGCGCGGAAACGCGCCTGCCCGGGGGCAGGCAGGCGCGGACAGATATGCTTGGGGCATATCTGCAAGACAAAACAGCGCGGTATGCAACCGCCGCCCCCCTACGGCGCCAGCCGCGCCTCGTCCCGCGCAACCTCGGCTTCAACCCGCAGATCGGTTGCGGAAAACCCGGCCTTGATGCCGTAAACCCCCGCCCTGACCCGCCAATCCCGCGCGACGACATCCCAATAGGCGAAATCGCGGGGCGTCAGGGTAAAGGTCAGACGCCGCGCCTCGCCCGCGTTCAGCCGCAGTTTGGTAAAGGATTTCAGCTCTTTATCCGGACGCTCCACCGTTGCCCCGGGATCGGTGACATAGATCTGCACCACGGTCGTCCCCACCTTGTCGCCGGTATTGGTCACGGTCACCGACACAGCACCCGTCGCATCGGCGGCAAGGTCGCTCAGCTCGAACGAGGTGTAGGATTGCCCGTGCCCAAAGGGGAACAGCGGAGCGATCCCCTGACGATCATAGTGGCGATAGCCGATAAACAGCCCTTCCTCATAGCGCACATGCCCCGACAGACCGGGATAGATCTGCGCATCCTGACTATGGGTAGGATTGTCCTGCCAACGGCGCGGAAAGGTCTGCGCCAACCGCCCGGTGGGGTCAGCCCGGCCCAAAAGCACATCCGCAATCGCATTGCCCGCCTCTTGACCGGGATACCAACATTGCAGCACGGCGCGGGCCTGCGGAAGCCAGGGCATTTCCACCGGGCCGCCGGTCTGCAACACGACGACGGTGTTGGGATTGGCGGCCAGAACGGCGGCGATCAGATCGTCCTGCCGTCCGGGCAGGCGGATATTTTCCAGATCCCAGCCTTCGGTGTCCCATTCGCCGGACCGCCCGACAAACAGCACGGCGCGGTCGGCGGCGGCGGCAGTGCGGGCGGCCTCGGCAATCTCAATATCCCCCATCGGGCGGCCAATGCCCAGACGGAAGGCCGAAAACGACAGATTGTCAGAGGGGCGGTTGCAGAATTCGACGGTGATCTGGACGGTCTGCCCCTTGGTCAGCATCGCCTCTCCGACCACCTCGTCACAGCCTTCCTCAAAGAAGGTGCGGCCTTTTTTCCAGCCATCCCAAGCGTTTGCGATCAGTTTGCCATCGACATAGACCTTGGCATAACCGGCCACCACCACCCCGACGCGGTGCATGCCGTCCTGATCAGCGGTGAACTGCGCCCGCATCCGGACCGAGAAATTGGCCGGGTCCGCCTTACCACCCGCCAAGGGCGGAAACCAGAAGCTGGTGGCGCTGTCCCAGGTTTCCACATGTATCGGGGCCCCTTGCAAGGCGCGGCCGTGGAAATATTCCACGCTGACTGGCCCTTCAAGCAGCGGTTCAAACCGATGGTTGGTGCAGCCGGGGGCAAAGGTCAGCGCGTCCGGCCCCAAGGCCGCGACCAGCCCGTCCCAGGGCGAGACGGCGTAATGCGGGTTCAACTGTGCCGACCCGCCGCCCATGATCTGCGCCACGCGGGCATTCGGGCCGATCACCGCCAGCGATCCTGTGGCCGCCATTGGCAGCAGCCCGTCGTCGTTTTTCAGCAAGACCGCCGCCTCGGCCCCGGCGCGGCGGATCAGCGCCGCAGTTGACGGGCGCAGATCGGCGCGTTCGTCAAAGGCGCGGTGATCGTCCAGCGACCCCACCCGCGCCATCAGCACCAGCATGGCCCGCGCCCGCAGCCGCACCGTTTCAACCGACACCTCGCCCGCCTGAACCGCCGCCAGCAGCTTGTCGCCCCGGTCGCGCGTCGGCCCCGGCATTTCCAGATCCAAACCGCCATTCACCGTCGGCGCGGTGCTGCGCGATCCGAACCAATCGGACATGACTATGCCGTCATATCCCCAGTCGCCGCGCAGAACCTCGGCCAAAAGCCAATGGTTTTCAGCGGCATAGGTGCCGTTCAGCTTGTTATAGGACGACATGATGCCCCAGGTCTGCGCGCGTTTCACCGCCGCCTCGAATGGCACCAGATAGACCTCGCGCAGCGTCCGCTCGTCGATGTCCGACGACATGGTGGTGCGTTCGACCTCAGATTCATTGCCGACGAAATGCTTGATCGTGGCCGAGATTCCCTGCCCTTGCAGCCCCTCGATATAGGCCACGGCCAGACCGGCGGTCAGCACCGGGTCTTCGGAATAACACTCAAAGTTGCGGCCATTGGTGACTGATCGTTGAATATTGACGGTCGGCGCCAGCAGGACATGGGCGTTTTTCGATTTGACCTCATCGGCCAGTGCCGCGCCGATGTCGCGCAGCAGATCGGGGTTCCAGGTCGCCCCCAGCGCGATGCCCACCGGGAAAGCCGCCGATTTGACCCCGCCGATCAGGCTGCCACCGCCGCGCGCGCCGTTCGGACCATCGGTGACGCGCAACACACCCAGTCCCAGACGGTCCAGCCCCGCGATTGACCAGAAATCCTGCCCCGCCAGCAGCGCCACCTGCTCTGCCAAGGTCATCTGCGCCAACAGCGCCTCAATCCGTGATTCGGTCATGTCCGGCCCTCCAATTTTTCCTAGCATTCGGTTCCGTGCAACCCGATGGCAAGATGTAACGTTATGCTGAAACTGCCGCGCGCCCCCTTCCCCCCCCGGACCGCTTCCCTTAATCTGTCGCAAATTCGCGCGGGCGGGGCGGCCAGCGGACCAATCAGGAGACTGCCATGACCTTTCACATCGGGGCCAAACCGGGCGATATTGCCGAAACCGTGCTGCTGCCCGGCGATCCCTACCGCGCCCGATGGGCGGCCCAGACCTATCTGAAAGATGCGGTTCTGGTGAACGAGGTGCGGGGCATGCTGGGCTATACCGGCACCTGGAAGGGCCACCGCGTCACGATCCACGGCTCGGGGATGGGGATGCCGTCCCTGTCGATCTATGCCACCGAATTGATGAAGGATTACGGCGCGCAGACCTTGATCCGCATCGGGTCGGCGGGGGCTTTGCAGCCGCATGTCAAAGTCCGCGACGTGGTGCTGGCGCAAACCGCGTCAACCAATGGGTCGCCGTCACGGTCAATCTTCAAGGAACTCAACTTCGCCCCTTGCGCCGATTTCGGCCTGCTGGCGGCGGCGCATCAGGCGGCGCGCAAGATCGGTGTGCCGGTGCATGTCGGCGGGATATACTCGTCCGACACCTTCTATGATGAACGCCCCGACCTGTCGGAACAATTGCAGCGCCACGGCTGTCTGTGCGTCGAGATGGAGGCCGCCGAATTGTACACTCTGGCGGCGCGTTATGGCCGCCGCGCGCTGGCGGTGCTGACAATCTCTGACCATATCCTGACGAACGAAGCCCTGCCCGCCGATCAGCGCGAAACCAGTTTCGGCGCCATGGTCGAGGTGGCGCTGGAGGCGGCGTTTGCCTGACCTTGGTCAGTTCACCGCCCCCTTTGCCCCCACGCCATCATAACGTGAGGATGCCATGAAAACCCGCCGTTTGGGGGCCGATGGGCCAATGGTTTCGGCCATCGGTTTGGGCTGTCTGTCCTTTGGCGGCACCTTCGGAACGACGAGTGATGCCGACAGTCAGGCCACGCTGGATGCCGCGTGGGAGCAGGGGATCACCCTGTTTGACACCGCCAATATCTATGGCATGGGCCGGTCGGAAACCATGATCGGCCAGTGGATGGCGCGGACCGGGCATCGCCCGGTTCTGGCCACCAAGGCCAGTTTCGTGACCGCCCCCACGCGCGGCGTGGACAATTCCGAGGCGCATTTGCGGTCCGAACTCGAAGGCTCTTTTCGCAGGCTGGGCGTTGATTTCGTGGATCTTTTCTATCTGCACCGGCATGAAAAATCCCGCCCGATCGAGGACGTCGCCCTGACCATGGGCCGCCTGATCGACGAGGGCAAGATCGGCGGCTACGGCCTGTCGGAAATCGCCCCCCATACCCTGCGCCGCGCCCATGCCGTGCGCCCCGTGCGCGCGGTGCAGAACGAATACTCCCTGTGGACGCGGCTGCCCGAACTGGGCCTGATCCAGACCTGCGCCGAATTGGGCGTGGCCTTTGTGCCCTTTGCCCCGCTGGCGCGCGGGATTTTCGGCTTGGCCGAGTTTGACCCCGCGCAGCTGGAGCCGGGCGAATTGCGCGCCGCCATCCCGCGCTTTTCGCCGGAAAACTGGCCGCACAACCGGCCCTATGTCGCGGCCTTTCGGGACTTTGCCGCCGAACTGGGGCTGGCCCCGCCGGTTTTGGCGCTGGCTTGGCTGCTGGACCGCGGCCCGCATGTCCTGCCGATCCCCGGCACGCGGGTGGCGCGGCATCTGCGCGACTGGCAGGGCGCCAGTGAAGTTGCCCTGACCGAAGCGCAGCGCGCCACATTGGCGCGTATCCTGCCGGTCGGCTGGGCGCATGGCGACCGCTACAGCGACGAGCAGACCCTGACGGCCGAGCGGTACTGCTGACCCCCAGGGAAGCACGACCCGCCTATCTGGCCGCCATACCGACCTTTTCGCGCAACGGCTCCACCTCGGGGCGTGCGGGCAGGCGCATTGGGGCCAATCGGGCCTGATGCTGTTTGGAGAAGGTCGCGGGCATGCGCAGCACACCGTAGGTCCGGCCATCCTCGGCATTGCGGTAGGTTTCGCCCAAGGGCGTCACCGCATAGCCCAACTGCCGCATTGCGCGCATCAGATGCAGGGGCGACAGGCTGATCAGCTCGGTCCCGCCATGGCGCTGCGCAATCTCGACCAGCCCGTCGATGATCAGCGCCAGACATTCCGACCGCTCCGCCTGGGTGCAAACCTCGTCCGAGATAACCAGCCGGGTGCATTCCCAGATCAGCGGGCTGGCAATATCGCGCGGCATGACCTGCGAAGGGATATGCTCCAGCTTGCCGGCAAAAGCGTCGCGCAGCATATAGGAATGCGATCCCCAACTGGTCGAGGTGGCCATAGTGCGCGCCCCGCCCACAACCCGGCCCGCGCGCAGCACCACCGAATAATGCGCGGCGGGCGTGTCATACTGATCCATCTCCACCTGATCATTATGCGGCACCTGCCAGCCCAACTGATCCACCAGAATCCGTTTGCGCAGCCCAAGGAATTGATAAAACGCGCTGCCATAGCGGTGAAAATCCGAAAAATCGAAGCGAATGTTGTCCATAAGTCCCCCTCAGGAATGTCAATTGGCCTGGGGGGTTTACTTAGGGTTGCATCGCACTCCCCCTAATGTCCACCTAAAGAGGAATTTTGAAACAATTCCAGTGATTCCCGCTAAATAAGGCGTCGGGCGGCGGCAATCGACAGGGCTTGTGACAAAGTTTTCGCGGCAAGCTTGCGTTTTGCATTGTTCAGGCGCGCTTTGACAGCACTTTCCGAGATGCCCAACTCTGCCGCGACCTGTTTCAGGCGCAGCCCGGCGGCCTGCATTTTCAGGGCCTGGATCTCGGCGGCGGTCAGGCTTTTGCCCTCTTCCCGCCAGAAATGCACTTCGTGCAAAAGCTCTTGCAGGGTCTGCAATTCCGGTTCCGACATCTCACGGTCGGCGCGGAAAAAGAAGCCGTAACTGCGGCGGCCCTGATCGTTCGGCCCCATGATCGATGCGACCGCACCAAAGCCCAAACCATGCTTGACCGCGCGCGGCAAAACCTTTTGCGGATCGGGCAGGCCCAGTTCGGACAGGCGCGCCACGCCGGAATTGCCATAGGCCCATTTCAGGATCGGGTCCGCCACGACCAGACCGTGCGTGGTGTAATGTTCAACCCAGCCGTCCGGCAGGGCGTTCATTTCGGATTCGGGAAAAGAAAAGCCAACCCGAAGCGCCACGTAAAACCCCGCGGTGGCAATCGGTTCAATTTGCGATTTTATGCTTTGCAATCGTAACATCAGTTGAAATGGGTTGCCGAAATTTGGAACGCGGCATAGCGTCCTTCAGCAGTGATGACCGCAAATTGTGCCAACTGCAACTCAAAGCGGTTCTGAGAGTGACAAATGTCCGCCAAACCCACCATTTCGACCGAAATCGCCGCGCATCTGGCCCAACTTGTCGCGTTATGTGACACCGGGTTCGCGCTGGCGGTTCACATCCGGTTCACCAGCCCGGCGCTGCTGTACCGGACCTACGCGCCCGCCTGGATCGAATATTACAGCGAGCGCGGCTTTGTGATGCAGGATCCGGTGGTCCGCCGGGGGCTGACACAGGCCGGAACCGTTCTGTGGGACGATCTGGCGGATGAGGATCCGGCAGGCGTCATTTCGGCGGCGGCGGCGCATGGGCTGATCAACGGCTGGAATTATGCGGTGGGGCCTGCGACCTCGCGCACCTTA
Source organism: Paracoccaceae bacterium (assembly GCA_031385345.1). Lineage (GTDB taxonomy): Bacteria > Pseudomonadota > Alphaproteobacteria > Rhodobacterales > Rhodobacteraceae > CAIYZT01. The sequence goes on from JANNBI010000532.1 coordinate 13,197, forward strand.
TGCGGGTTCACCCGATCGGGGGCGGCGTTTACGGCAGCGCAGATGGATCAGGGCCGCGCCATCGTGGACAGCATCCATGCCCTGACCGAGGGGATCGAACATTTCCCCGAGGCAGAGCTTGCGGCGCTGCGGGCTTTGGTTCCGGGCTAAAAGCGGCCCCACAGGAAGGGGTCCGCGATCCAGCCCTCAACCGGGTCGGGCAGGCCGGGCAGTCCGGCGTCGGTCAGACCCATCCGATGCGCCCAAGCCGCCTGTACCGCGCAGATCACCGCGTCCAGATCATCACCGTTGCCCGCCAGCCCCAGACCGGGCGGCAGATGCAGGGTCAGGCCGAACCGGGCCTGCCCCGCAGCACCCGTCAGCGCCGCGATCAGGCTTGCGCGCGCCGCCAGCAGATCGGCCGTATCCCGGCTGTCCGATTTGTAACTGGTGCGACCGATCAAAGCGCGGGCGCAGACGCCGGGATAAGCCTCAACGCCAATGCGGCTGCGGTCGCCGTCGCACAACCCCGGCAGATGCAGCCCCGCGCGGCGCAGGCGAGGCAGCGCCTCGTAGTACATCAAGGCGACTGGTACGCCGTACAGCTTTTGCGGAGAGGTGGCACCCATGCCTTTTTCGAACAATCTTGGATGTTCGCGATCCCCAGCCGGGCGGTGTTCTTTGTACTTTTCCAATATCTCGCGAAATTCTGTGCGGGTCAGCCCGGCCACCAGATCGGCGCAGCCCGCCCAGTCCAGCGGCCAGCCGACCCCATCCAGAAACCGGCGCGACTGGGTGAAGGGCAGGTCAAACCCCGCCACCCAAGGGCCGGGCTGGGCCAAAAACCCCTCAAACGCGGCAAAATCCGGCAGGGGATCGACCGAGCCGACCGTCAGGACATCGCCCGCCAACCAAGCCTTGGCGACCATGATCGGCTTGGCCCGGCGCGGGGCCGAGGTGAAATCGACGCCCCAGATCCGCAAGCGTCAGACCACCCGTTCGACCATCATCTTCTTGATATCGGCAATGGCACGCGCCGGGTTCAACCCCTTGGGGCAGGTCTTGGCGCAGTTCATGATCGTATGGCAGCGGTACAGTTTGAACGGATCTTCCAGATCGTCCAACCGCGCGCCTGTCGCCTCATCCCGGCTGTCGATGATCCAGCGATAGGCTTGCAGCAGCGCCGCTGGCCCCAGATATTTGTCGCTGTTCCACCAATAGCTGGGGCAAGAGGTGCTGCAACAAGCGCACATCACGCATTCATACAACCCGTCCAGTTTTGACCGATCCTCGATCGACTGCCGCCATTCCTTCGCAGGTCGGTTGGTTTTTGTTTCCAGCCAAGGCATGATCGACGCATGTTGGGCGTAGAAATGCGTCAGATCGGGGATCAGATCCTTGATCACCGGCATATGCGGCAGGGGGTAGATTTTGACATCACCCTTCACCTCGTCCAGCCCATAGATGCAGGCCAGCGTGTTGATGCCGTCGATGTTCATCGCGCAAGACCCGCAGATCCCCTCGCGGCAGGACCGACGGAAGGTCAGGGTCGGGTCAATCTCTGTCTTGATCTTGATCAGGGCGTCCAGAACCATCGGGCCGCAGGTGTCCATATCGACGAAATAGGTGTCAACGCGGGGATTTTGCCCATCCTCTTGATTCCAGCGGTAAATCTGGAATTTTCGCACGGCCTTCCCGTCTGGCTTTGGCCAGGTTTTGCCGGTGCGGATCTTGGAATTCTTGGGCAGCGAGAACTGGACCATCGGCCGTGACCTTTCGTTGGATCAGCCCTGCGACGCGGGCAGGGTGTAGAAGGGGCGGCTGGGCATCTGGCCCGACCGCTGAAAAACGCATTGATCATAGACCTGCGACGGGTCGGCCCCTTGCAGGTAATCGCTGGAAATCCCGACCTCTCCGCCCAGATAGGTGGAGCCGTCGGAGTTTACCCCGATCTCGATCGTGCCGCGCGGTTGTTGGGCCAGACGCGCGCGTTCGACACATTCCGCTTCGGCCTGGGCCAGCGACACCGGGCCACAGGCGATCAGCGCCAAGGGCAGCAGGGCGAAAAACCGGGTCACAGCAACCCCCCCAGCAGGACCGGCAGGCCCTCGCGCACGAAACAGGACTGGGTTTCGGGGCGCATGGCGATGGCCAGCACATTGGCCACGGTCGAGGTTCCCGCCACCACCGCCACATCATGCACCAGCGCGCGCAGATCGTCGGAATTGGCGTTTTCGACGATGCAGAGCGTCGCCACCTCGGCCTGATCGCCGGGCAGATAATCATCAACCACCGGCCCCACCACGGTTTCGGCTGTGCGGCGCATCGCCTTGTCCACGGTTTCGGCGGGGTCGCAGGCGCTTAGCGCCATCATCATCGCCAATATGACCAGTCCACGCATGGCATCACCTTTTGCTAAAGTCCGGAAGGTCATGCTGCGCCTCCACGGGCGTCTGGCAAGAGCGTGGTGACCGCGCGGGCAAGGATCCGCCGCATGACAACCGGCAGCGCCAGCGCCCAAGGCGCGGTCAACACCCCGACCGCCCGGGCGCTGAGACCCTGATTTTGCGGCGAAACCCGCGTCCACAGCGTCAATTCAGCCGCGGAATGGCCCAAAGCGGTCAGAAAACCGGTTCCCGGACCCAGATCGGTGGCAAGATCATCTTCCATCCGCCACTGATGCAGCGGGCCGATCTTTGCGCGGATTGACGCGCACAGGGCGTCAAACCGAAACTCGGCAAATTGCGGCAAGGCGCGAAACTGCGCCTCGGTCAGGGGCAGACCGCGCGTGCGCAGCAAATGACGGTAGAGGGAGGACAGCCATTTGCCCTCGTCCCGCGTGCAAAGATGAAAGCGCAGATCCGCCCCCTTCGCCCCGTCCTGCACCCATTGCAGGCTTTCAGCCGCCGTCGCATAGACCGCGCCTCGCCGGTTGGGCCGGGGGATCGGGCCGCACAATATCTCGGACGACAGCACAATCCGGTCGCCCTTCGCGCGGTCCAGCACCCGGCGGGTTTCGGTTGCAATCGCCCGCCCCGCAGCCAGATCTCGCTGCCGTTCAAAGGCAAGGCAAGCCTGGCGCAGCGGCAGGATCGCCGCATCGTCGTGATTCACCAGAACCGCGCCCAACCGCGCCCGGTTCGCCGCCAGCACCGCCTGAAGCGAGGTTGTGCCGGTTTTGTGAAACCCAACATGCAGATCGCAGATCATCAGAATTTCCGCACGGCCGGGGCGATTTTCTGCAAGGAAATGCCGCCCTCAGCCTCGGTCGTCAGGGGGGCGGTGTGGACGGCGCGGTAATCCAGCCGCACCTTTGCCCCGTCCACATAGGCGAGCGAGTGTTTGCGCCAATTGGCATCGTCGCGGGTCGGGTGATCTTCGTGGGCATGGGCACCGCGGCTTTCGGTGCGGGCATGGGCGCCAAAGATCGTGGCCAGCGCGTTGGGCATCAGGTTTGTCAGCTCCAGCGTTTCCATCAGGTCGGAATTCCACACCATCGACCGGTCGGTGACATGCAGATCGCCCATCTTTTCGGCCAAAGCGGTCATCTTGACCTCGCCCTCGGCAAGGGTCTTTTCGGTGCGGAACACCGCCGCGTCCGATTGCATGGTGCGCTGCATTTGCAGGCGCAGATCGGCGGTCGGCACGGCGCCCGAGGCATGGCGCAAGGCGTCAAAGCGACCAAGAGACTTGTCCACTTCCGCCGTGTTCACCGGGGCGTTGCGGTCTTTGGGGTTGACGATTTCCCCGGCGCGGATCGCGGCGGCACGGCCAAAAACCACCAGATCGATCAACGAATTCGACCCCAACCGGTTCGCCCCGTGAACCGAGGCGCACCCCGCCTCGCCCACCGCCATCAGGCCGGGGAAAACCGCGTCGGGATTGCCGGGGGTCGGGTTCAACACCTCTCCCCAATAATTCGTCGGGATGCCGCCCATGTTGTAATGCACGGTCGGCAGCACCGGGATCGGTTCGCGCGTCAGGTCCACGCCGGCGAAAATCCGGGCGGATTCGGTGATGCCGGGCAGACGCAGATCCAGCGTTTCCTTGGGCAGGTGGTTCAGGTGCAGGTGAATGTGATCACCCTGCGCGCCGACACCGCGGCCTTCGCGAATTTCCAGCGTCATGCAGCGACTGACATAGTCGCGCGGTGCCAAGTCTTTGTAATGCGGGGCATACCGCTCCATGAAACGCTCGCCCTGCGAGTTGGTCAGATAACCGCCTTCGCCGCGCGCGCCTTCGGTGATCAGACAGCCCGATCCATAGATACCGGTCGGGTGGAACTGCACAAACTCCATATCCTGCAAGGGCAGACCGGCGCGCGCCACCATGCCGCCGCCATCGCCGGTGCAGGTATGGGCCGACGTGGCGCTGAAATAAGCGCGGCCATAGCCGCCCGTCGCCAGCACCACCATCTTGGCGTTGAACACATGCATCGTGCCGTCGTCCAGCTTCCACGCGACGATGCCGGTGCAGCGGCCATCGGTGATGATCAGGTCCAGCGCGAAATATTCGATGAAGAACTCGGCATTGTTTTTCAGCGACTGACCATACAGCGTGTGCAGAATGGCATGGCCGGTACGGTCAGCGGCGGCACAGGTACGCTGCACCGGCGGGCCTTCGCCGTATTCGGTGGTATGGCCGCCAAAGGGCCGCTGATAGATCTTGCCCTCTTCGGTACGCGAAAACGGCACGCCGTAATGTTCCAGCTCGTACACCGCCTTGGGGGCTTCGCGCGCAAGGTATTCCATCGCATCGGTATCGCCCAGCCAGTCCGACCCCTTCACGGTGTCGTACATATGCCATTGCCAAGAATCCGGCCCCATGTTGCCAAGGCTGGCCGCGATGCCGCCCTGCGCCGCGACGGTATGGCTGCGGGTCGGGAAAACCTTGGTCACGCAGGCGGTGCGCAGGCCCTGTTCGGCCATGCCAAGGGTGGCGCGCAGACCGGCCCCCCCGGCCCCCACAACAACCACGTCATAATCATGCACTTCGTACGGATAGGCCTTGGTCATCATCAGATCCTTCAAAGCGCCAGCTTGATCAGCGCAAACAGCCCCGTGGCCACCAGAACGGCCGACAGCGAATAGACGAAGATGATCAACATCTTGCGGGTAGAGCCTTTGGCGTAATCCTCAATCATCATCTGCGCGCCTTTGGCGAAATGGCGCAGTCCGACAACCAGCACCAAAGCGGTGAGGATGGCCGGAAAGGGCCGCGCAAAGGTGGCTTGCACCACGTCCAGCGGCTGGCCCAAAGCATGGCCGAAGATGTAGATCCATGTCGGCACCAGAAAGGCCAAAGCCACCGCGCTGACCTGCATCTGCCAGTGGTGTTCGGTCCCGGTATGCGAGGCGCCCTTGCCCTCGGCGCGTTTGCGGGCGGTCAGGTAACGCATGATGGCCCCCTAGACGATCAGAATGGTCAGAAGGGTCAGCACGACCGACCCGATGATGACGCCCCAGCCCAGCTTTTCCGCCGTGGGCACGTCCAGCCCGTGACCGGCATCGAAATACAGGTGCCGCAGACCGGCAAGGTAGTGATACCACAGCGCCCAGGCCGACCCGGTAAAGACCAGATCACCGAACCACGATGTGCAGACCGCATTCGCCAGCGCAAAGGCCTGCGGCGAGGTCGCCGCCGCCAGCAGCCACCAGACCGCCAGAACCGTGCCAACGATCAACCCGTTTCCAGTGATCCGTGTCAGGATCGAACTGATGGATGTCAGCTGCGGACGGTAGATCTGCAAATGTGGGGACAGCGGTCGTTCAACGCGTTTGACCTCGGCCATAGCCATTCCTTTTCGACTGGGCCTTGGACGTGGTGCCATGACCGCGTAGATCCTACCTCTGTTTAGCGGGGAAATCGTTAAAGTCACCTGCTGCAATGCCGCAGAGCAGCAAGGATTTGCGCCCAAACCGGTGTTTTTTGCATTTGTGATCACAGTTTTTTCGGGCGTGATCACAAAATTGCTCAGATCGGCATCAGGGCCCAGTAGTCCAGATCCAGCAGAACCTGCGGCAGGTATTTGCCGTCCGCCCCCTTCAGCGCAAAGCGATCCGCGTCCTGATCCCCCGCCAAAACCCGGACCGCGACGCTGCGCAGACGGATGGCCCCCACCCCGGGCGCTGCCGTCTCGGTCTTGTCCAGCACCTGCGACCATGCCCGCACCGTATCACCGGCAAAGCAGGGATTGGCATGGGTGCCGCCGTTCAGCGCCACGATCATCTGGGCATTGGCCAGCCCGTTGTAGGTCAGCGCGCGGGTCAGCGACATCACATGCCCGCCGTAGATCAGCCTTTTGCCGTCCGGCCGCGCCGTGGCATCGAAATGCACCCGCGCGGTGTTCTGCCACAGACGGGTGGCCAGCATATGCTCGGCCTCCTCTATCGTCACGGCGTCCAGATGGTCGATCACCTCACCCACGTCATAATCGCCCAGCCGGAACCTCTCACCTGCCAGCGCGAAATCATAAGCGGCAAAGGTCAGACCCTGCGGCACCACCAGATCCCCCGCCGCGACGCTGGCGGCCAGATCCGGCACCTGCGCTTGCGGGGCCGGGTCCGTCCCCGACTTGCGCAGCATGACCCAGCGGACAAAGCTGATCACCTCGGCCCCGTGCTGGTTCAACCCGCGCGTGCGCACCCAGACCACGCCCGTCGCCCCGTTGGAGTTCTCTTTCAGCCCGATCACCGTGGATTCTGCCCGCAAGGTGTCACCGGGATAGACCGGCAACAGCCAACGCCCCTCGGCATAGCCCAGATTGGCGACGGCGTTCAGGCTGATGTCGGGAACGGTTTTGCCAAAGACGGAGTGAAAGGCAATCAGATCATCCAGCGGGCTGCTTGGCAGACCACAAACGCGGGCGAAATCATCGCTGGAATACAGCGCACTGCGGGCGGGATAGAGCGCGTGGTACAACGCCCGCTCGCCGCCCGACAGGGTGCGCGGCACGGCATGGGCGATGACCTGCCCCAGCGCGTAATCTTCAAAAAACCGACCGGGATTGGTCTTGGGCAGGCTGGTCATTGCTGGCCCAGTTTCAGATCCGGCTGGTACTCTCCCGGTGTCTCTTTGACCACGGCCTGCCCGCAGCGCATCACCCCGCGCGCGGCGTCAAAGGCATAGGTCGGCGCGCCGTGCAGTTCCCAGCCCTTGTTCAGCGCGGCGCTGACCTTGTGGCAAAAGGCGCTCGTGTCGTCTTCCGACAGGAACCGGTACAGCTTCATCACATCCCCCCGTGCATCATCGTTTCAATCGCGGCGGCCTTGGCCAAGGTCGCGCGCGCCGTGACGATATGCAGGTTCTCGACAATTTTTCCATCCACAACCGCCACGGCTTGCCCCGTGGCCATCGCGGCGTCAAAGGCGGCGATCTGACGCCGGGCCAGATCCACCTCGGCCCCCGACGGCGCGAAAACTGTATTGGTGATGGGCAGTTGCGCGGGGTGGATCAAGGTCTTGCCGTCAAAGCCCAGATCGCGGCCCTGTTCGCATTCGGCGCGCAACCCATCATCATCGCGTAAGGCGTTGAACACACCGTCCAGGATCACCAAGCCCTGCGCGCGCGCCGCCAGCAGGCACAGGCCCAGCGCGGTCTGCAAGGGCAGACGGTCGGCGCGGGGGCGCGCGCCCAGATCCTTGGCCAGATCATTGGTGCCCATGACCAACCCGCGCAGGCGCGGATGGGCGGCGATTTCGGCGGCGTTCAGGATGGCGCGTGGCGTCTCCATCATCGCCCACAGATCCGCGCCGGGCATCCGCGCCGCCACCTCGTCCAGATCGGCGGCGCGGTTGATCTTGGGGATCAGCACGGCATCCAGATGCGCACCGCGCGCAATCCCCTGATCCAGCGCCGCCAGATCATCGCGGCCCCAAGGCGTGTCCAGCCCGTTGATCCGCACGATCACCGCGCGGCGGCCATAGCCGCCAGCGGCCAGCACCTGCCCCAACAGACCGCGCGCTGCGGGCTTTTCGTCCGGCGCGACGGCATCCTCCAGATCAAGGATCACCGCATCGCAGGCCAACGCGCGCGCCTTGTCCAAGGCCCG
>JANNBI010000034.1:0-6857 GCA_031385345.1 Paracoccaceae bacterium
GATTTTCCGCGAGCCGATCATCTGCAAGAACGTGCCGCGTCTGGTGCCGGGCTGGACCAAGCCTATCGTCGTCGGCCGCCACGCCTTTGGCGACCAGTACAAGGCGACCGATTTCCGCTTTCCGGGCAAGGGCAAGCTGACGATGAAATTCGTCGGTGAAGATGGCACGGTGATTGAGAAGGAAGTGTTCAACTCGCCGTCTTCGGGTGTGTTCATGGGCATGTATAACTTGGACGATTCAATCGCGGATTTCGCCCGGTCCTCGTTCAATTACGGGTTGCAAAAGGGCTGGCCGGTCTATCTGTCCACCAAAAACACAATCCTGAAAGCCTATGACGGGCGGTTCAAGGATTTGTTCCAGCAGATTTTCGGCGCTGAATTTGCCGATCAGTTCAAGGCTGCCGGGATTACCTATGAGCATCGTTTGATTGATGACATGGTGGCTTCAGCGATGAAATGGTCGGGCGGCTATGTCTGGGCCTGCAAGAATTATGACGGCGATGTGCAGTCGGACACGGTCGCCCAGGGCTTTGGATCGTTGGGGTTGATGACGTCGATCCTGATGACGCCGGATGGCAAGACGGTGGAGGCCGAGGCGGCGCATGGCACGGTGACGCGGCACTTCCGCGAGCATCAGAAGGGCAAGGCGACCTCGACCAATTCGGTGGCCTCGATCTATGCCTGGACCGGCGGGTTGAAGCACCGCGCCAAGCTGGACGACAACGCCGCGCTGATGCGCTTTGCCACGACGCTGGAAAAGGTCACGGTTGATGCGGTCGAAGATGGCTGGATGACCAAGGATCTGGCGCTGCTGGTCGGACCGGATCAGAAATGGCTGACCACGATGGGCTATCTGGAAAAGGTCGATGAATATCTGAACAAGGCCTTGGTGGGCTGATCAGATCGCCGAAAATGCAACAGGGCCGGGGATTTCCCGGCCCTTTTTCATGCATCACATGACGATCAGACCCGGAACAGAAAATCGTTTGGACCCAGCTTTTCCGCTTTGTATCCAAAACGGTCCAGAAATGCCGCGGTTTCACCGTAGCTGCGGTCTTTTTCCAGAACTTCCACCCAAAGTGCCGGCTTGCGGGCGTCCAGAACACCTGCTGCCCCTTTCAACACGTCGATCTGCATCCCCTCAACGTCGATCTTGATCAGATCGAGGGAGTTCAGATCTTCGGAGGTGATAACATCGTCCAAGGCGAACATCGGGATCGCGCCGTCGGCGGCCTGTTCAAACGCCGTGCCGCCCAGATTGCGCGCGTTGAACCGCGCCAGCCGGCCATTGCCAGTCACCGCGCCGATCAGGCAATTATAGGCGGTGGCGTGGTTCGATAGCCCGTTCAGATCAATATTCGTGGTCAAGGTCGCATAGCATTCCGGCTGCGGTTCAAAACACAAAACCCGGCCAACGCCCATCATCTTGGCGAAGTAAACCGTGTGATTTCCAATGTTTGCGCCAATGTCGCAAACGGTGCTGGCCGGATCGACCAGATCCATGCCGTGGATCATCGACAGAAGCTTGGCTTCGAAAAAGGTCCGGGTGCGCAGGATCACGCGCTGCATGTAATCATCCTGCGCTTCGGGCAAGGACAGCGCGATATGCTGGCCATCGGCCGAGAAAAACCGCAGGATATGCCCCGGTTCCAACAGGCTTACGCGTTGCAGATGCACCTGATCATCGGCCAATCTGATCAGCTGATCCAGTTTGCGCGACAGGCCTGTCAGGGCCTCTGTCAGATCTGACGGTCCTTGCGCCCCCGAAAGGCTGCTTAAAAGCGCCTCTTTCACATCCATGCTTTGCCTCGACGTTTCTATTTTCGCCAATTTCTCACAAAATGTTCGAATCTGGCAAGGGATTTCGGGCCAAAGCCGCCCCGGCCTTTGGATTCTTTGGTGATGTTGGCCAATCTGCATCGGTCCCGGAAGCCGCTTTTGAAATGGGGCACTGGCCATTGCGGGCGAAACCCTGTAAGCCCCGGCCAAATTCGCTTTATGAAAGAGACCCTCCCGATGGAGCTTCGCAACATCGCCATCATCGCGCATGTCGACCATGGCAAAACCACGCTAGTGGACGAACTGCTGAAACAGTCGGGATCGTTCCGCGACAATCAGGCCGTTTCCGAACGGGCGATGGACAGCAATGACATTGAACGCGAACGCGGGATCACGATCCTGGCGAAATGTACCTCGCTGGAATGGCAGGGCGCGCGGATCAACATCGTCGATACCCCCGGTCACGCCGATTTCGGCGGCGAGGTGGAGCGGATCCTGTCGATGGTGGACGGGGTTGTGCTGCTGGTAGATGCGGCCGAAGGTCCGATGCCGCAGACAAAATTCGTGACCGCGAAGGCGCTGGCGCTGGGACTGCGGCCGATCGTGGTGCTGAACAAGGTGGACAAGCCGGACGCCGAACCCTCGCGCGCGCTGAACGAGGTGTTTGACCTGTTCGCCAATCTTGGCGCTGACGATGACCAGCTGGATTTCCCTGTGCTGTACGCTTCGGGTCGGTCGGGCTGGGCAGATGAACATCTGGACGGGCCGCGCAAGGATTTGTCGGCGCTGTATTCGCTGGTGCTGAAACATGTGCCGGCGCCGGCGCAAATCTCGCGCCGGGCAGAGCCGTTTCAAATGCTGGCGACGACGCTGTCGGCTGACCCTTTCATCGGTCGAATTCTGACCGGCCGGGTTGAGGCGGGCACCCTGCGCGCTGGTGAGACGATCAAGGCAATCACCCGCAGCGGCGAAAAGATTGAACAGTTCCGCGTGTCGAAAGTGTTGGCGTTTCGCGGCTTGAACCAGGTGGCGATTGACGCGGCAGAGGCTGGCGACATCGTCACGCTGGCCGGCATGTCAAAGGCGACCGTGGCGGATACGCTGTGCGCTTTGGATATCGACGTGGCGATCCCTGCGCAACCGATTGATCCGCCGACGATTTCGGTGACCTTTGGCATCAACGATTCCCCGCTGGCCGGCAAGGAAGGCACCAAGGTGCAGTCCCGCGTGATCCGCGAACGTCTGATGAAAGAGGCCGAGATCAACGTCGCCATCAAGATCAGCGACACCCCCGGCGGCGACGCTTTTGAAGTTGCCGGTCGCGGCGAATTGCAGATGGGCGTGTTGATCGAAAACATGCGCCGCGAAGGGTTCGAACTGTCGATTTCCCGTCCTCGCGTGCTGTTCCAAGAGATTGACGGCGTGAAATGTGAGCCGATCGAGGAAGTCACCATCGACGTGGATGATGAATATGCCGGTGCGGTGATCGAAAAGCTGACCGGTCCGCGCAAGGGCGATCTGGTTGAGATGAAGCCTTCGGGCGTGGGCAAGACGCGTCTGATCGCGCATGTCCCGTCGCGCGGTTTGATCGGCTATCACGGTCAGTTCATGACCGACACGCGCGGCACCGGGGTTCTGAACCGGGTGTTCCACGAATGGGCACCGCATAAAGGCCCGATCGAGGGGCGGCGCCAAGGGGTTCTGATCTCGATGGAGACCGGGGTTTCAGTGGCCTATGCGATGTGGAAGTTGGAAGATCGCGGCCACTTTTTCATTGGCGTGCAGGAACCGGTCTATACCGGCATGATCCTGGGCGAGCACAACCGCGACAACGATCTGGAAATCAACCCGCTGAAGGGCAAGCAGTTGACCAACGTACGGGCCAGCGGCACGGACGAGGCTGTGCGTCTGACCACGCCGGTCAAGCTGTCGCTGGAACAGTGCATTTCCTATATCGACGATGATGAACTGGTCGAAGTGACGCCGAAATCGGTGCGGATGCGCAAACGCTATCTGGATCCGAACGAGCGTAAGCGGAACAAAAACAAAGACTGATTGCCAAATAAAAACCGCCTCTTGGGGCGGTTTTTTAATGTCCTGCATGAAGATGATTGGGGCGCATCGCGCCTTGGCGGTCAGGAGTGATCCCCGACCTCTTCCACCACCATCAGATCCCGGATGGACGCGCCGCGTGCTTGTGCCATCGCCGCGCGGTAGGCGGAGGAGTTGTAACATTCCACCGCCCGCTCCAGCGATGGAAACCGCGCCACGACATTGCGCGCGCGGTCATTGCCTTCCAACTGCACATAACGCCCGCCGCGGGCCAGAAAATGCCCGCCATGCGCGGCAATTGCCGGCCCGGCAAGGGCGGCGTATTTGCCATAGGCGTCGGGGGCCATCACCTCGACATGGGCGATCCACAGGGCGGTGGGCATCTAAGCCTCCAGCACGGATTCGGCGGCTTTGATCGCCGCGTCCGCCCCGGAAATGTCCACCCCGCCGGCCTGCGCCATGTCGGGGCGGCCACCGCCCCCCTTGCCGCCAAGCGCCTCAGCCGCGACCTTGACCAGGGTCACCGCGCTGATCCGCCCCACCAGATCCGCCGTTACCCCGGCCGCCACCGCCGGTTTGCCGCCGGTATCCGCGATCAGCAGAACCGCGCCCGATCCGATCTGCCCCTTCAGCGCGTCAATCATAGCGGGCAGATCCTTGCCCGAAACGCCCTGCAACACCTGCGCGATGAAACGGACGCCGCCGACCTCACGAATGTCCGGGCCGCCGGATTTGCCGCCCATGGCCAATTCGCGGCGCAGTTGCGCCACCTCGGTCTGCAAGGCGCGGCGGTCGTCGACCAGCGCCTTGATCCGGTCCACCACCTCGGCGGCGGAGGCTTTGATCACGCCAGCCGCCTCCATCAGTCGGGCGTCCTGCGCGCGCAGATGGTCCAGCGCCGCCTGCCCTGTCAGCGCCTCAAACCGGCGCACACCAGCCGATGAGGCGCTTTCACCCAGGGCCACAAAAGCACCGATATCGCCGGTCCGCGTCACGTGCGTCCCGCCACAAAGTTCCAGCGAATAGGTGCGCCCATCGGTGCCCTTGCCCGAACCGTCTTGCAGACCCATCGACACAACCCGAACCTCGTCGCCGTATTTTTCACCAAACAGCGCCTGTGCCCCGATGGCCCGCGCATCGTCCGGGGTCATTATGCGGGTGTCCACCGGGCTGTTCTGCCGGATATAGGCGTTCACCTCGGCCTCTACCTGCGTCAGTTCGGTTGGGGTCATGCCCGTCGAATGGCTGAAGTCAAAGCGCAGGCGGTCGGGCGCGTTCAGGCTGCCCTTTTGCGCCACGTGATCGCCCAAGGCATGGCGCAGCGCCTCGTGCAGCAAGTGCGTGGCAGAATGGTTGGCGCGGATCTGGGCGCGGCGGCTGTGCGATACCTCCAGCTTGGCGGGTTGGCCGCGCAGGATCGTGCCTTCGGTCACGGTCGCCAGATGCAGGAAAACGCCCGCCGTCTTGCGGGTGTCGGTCACTTCGGCCAGACCGGTGGCGGTCCGCACAAAACCCTGATCCCCGACCTGCCCGCCGCTTTCGGCGTAGAACGGGGTCTGGTTCACGACAATCTGTACAGATGTACCAACCTCTGCCGCGCCGATCTGCGCGCCGTCACGGACAAGGGAATGGATCTGGCCTTCGGCGGTTTCGGTGTCATAGCCCAGAAATTCGGTGACGCCGTGCGCTTCGGCCAATTCAAACCAGATCTTGGCGTCCGCCGTGCCGCCAGCGCCCGACCATGAGGCCCGTGCCTTGGCTTTCTGTTCGTCCATCGCGGCGGAAAAGCCAGCCGTATCAACGGCCCGGTCCTTTTCGCGCAGCACATCCTGCGTCAGATCCAGCGGGAAGCCATAGGTGTCATAAAGCTTGAAGGCCACGGTTCCGGGCAGATCGGCGCCTTCGGGCAGACGATCCAGCTCGTCCGTCAGCAGGCGCAGGCCGCGGTCGAGGGTGGTTTTGAACCGGGTTTCTTCCAGCCGCAGCGTCTCTTCGATCAGGCTTTGGGCGCGGGCCAATTCGGGATAGGCCGACCCCATCTGACGCACCAGCGTCGGCACCAGTTTGAACATCACCGGATCTTGCGCGCCCAGCATATGCAGATGGCGCATCGCGCGGCGCATGATGCGGCGCAACACATAGCCCCGACCTTCGTTGCCGGGCAAAACCCCATCGGCAATCAAAAACGAAGTGGAGCGCAGATGATCCGCGATCACCCGGTGGCTGGTTTTGCCCTTGCCGTCGGGGTCGGTGTTGCTGGCATGGGCCGAAGCCTCGATCAGGCTGCGCATCACATCGGTGTCGTAATTGTCGTGTTTGCCCTGCAACAGGGCACCGATCCGCTCCAGCCCCATGCCGGTGTCGATGGATTGCATGTCCAGCGGGCGCATGGTGCCGTCCGCGAACTGTTCATTCTGCATGAAAACGTTGTTCCAGATCTCGATGAACCGGTCGCCATCCTCATCCGCGCTGCCGGGGGGGCCGCCCCAGATGTGATCGCCGTGGTCATAGAAAATCTCGGTGCAGGGACCGCAGGGGCCGGTTGGCCCCATCCGCCAGAAATTGTCATCGGTCGGAATGCGGATGATCCGGCTGTCGGGCAGACCGGCGACCTTTTTCCAGATCGACGCGGCCTCGTCATCGGTATGATAGACGGTGACCAGCAATTTGTCCTTGTTCAGGCCAAAATCCTTGGTCAACAGCTCCCATGCGAAGGCGATGGCCTGATCCTTGAAGTAATCGCCAAAGCTGAAATTTCCCAGCATTTCGAAAAAGGTGTGGTGGCGCGCGGTGTAGCCGACGTTGTCGAGATCATTGTGCTTGCCCCCGGCGCGCACGCATTTCTGCGCGGTGGTGGCGCGTTTGTAGTCGCGGGTTTCCACGCCGGTGAACATGTTCTTGAACTGCACCATGCCGGAATTGGCGAACATCAGGGTCGGGTCATTGCGCGGCACAAGGGGGCTGCTGTCGACAACCCGGTGGCCGTTGCGCCGGAAGAAATCAAGGTAGGTGGAGCGGATGTCGTT
>JANNBI010000037.1:0-5136 GCA_031385345.1 Paracoccaceae bacterium
GGCTTGCCGTTCCTGATCTGACAGCACCTTATAGGCGCAAGGCTTTGCAGCCTCAACCTGCGGAAAGGTCACATGCCAGAACTGCCCGAAGTGGAGACCGTGCGTCAGGGGCTTTTGCCAGTGATGGAGGGGAAGGTCATAGCGGACACGGCGGTGAATTTCACCGGGCTGCGCTGGCCATTTCCGCCCCGCATGGCCGAGCGGTTAAGCGGTGTGCGGGTGCTGCGGCTGCGGCGGCGGTCGAAATACATCCTTGCCGATCTGGAAAGCGCCGAGACATTGCTGATTCATCTGGGGATGTCGGGGCGGATGCTGATTTCCGGTCAGCAGGTGGGCGGGTTTTTCCACGATCATCCCGCGCCGCAAAAGCATGACCATGTGGTGATGACGATGGCAGACGGCGCGCGGGTGACTTTCAACGACGCGCGGCGGTTCGGCGCGATGGATCTGGTGGACACCGCCGGGGCTGAGGCGCATTTTCTGCTGGCGGATCTGGGGCCAGAGCCTTTGGGCAATGGCTTTGACGGGGCCTATCTGACCGCGCGTTTTGCCGGGCGGCGCAGTCCGGTCAAATCGGCGCTGCTGGATCAGAAAAACATCGCCGGTCTGGGCAATATCTATGTCTGCGAGGTGCTGTTTCGCGCCGGGCTGCATCCGGCGCGTCTGGCCGGGGATCTGACGGCGGTGCAAGTCGCCGGTCTGGTGCCGATCATCCGCGATGTTCTGGCCGAGGCGATTGCGGCGGGCGGGTCGTCTTTGCGCGACTATCGGCAGGCGGATGGGGAATTGGGCTATTTCCAGCACCGGTTTCAGGTCTATGGCCGCGAGGGGCAGCTTTGCGTGACCCCCGGTTGCGGGGCGGTGATCCAGCGGATTGTGCAGTCCGGGCGGTCAAGTTTCTTTTGCCCCAGCTGTCAGGTCTAGGAGGCGGCGACAGCCTGCGCTATGAACCGGCAAAGCCAAAGGGACGCTGCGATGACCTATGACACCATCTTGTTGGAGACGCCTGTCGCGGGGGTCTTGCTGATCCGGTTGAACCGTCCGGCGGTGCTGAACGCGCTGAACGCGCAGGTGATGCGGGAACTGGCGGCGGCGCTGACGGCGGCGGACGGCGATCCCGCGGTACGGGTGATCATCCTGACCGGGTCGGACAAGGCC
The DNA here is from genome assembly GCA_031385345.1 of Paracoccaceae bacterium. Classification (GTDB taxonomy): domain Bacteria; phylum Pseudomonadota; class Alphaproteobacteria; order Rhodobacterales; family Rhodobacteraceae; genus CAIYZT01. Next base: position 1,159 of record JANNBI010000037.1, read on the forward strand.
TTTGCCGCCGGGGCGGATATTGCGGAAATGGCCGGGCAAAGCTTTGCCGAAGCCTTCATGACCGACAGTTTCGGCCCCGAGGCCGAGGCGATTGCCCGCCTGCGCAAACCCTTGATTGCGGCCGTGGCGGGGTACGCTTTGGGCGGTGGATGTGAGCTGGCGATGATGTGCGATTTCATCCTTGCCGCTGACACCGCGCGCTTTGGTCAGCCTGAGGTGGGGTTGGGCATCGTCGCGGGCATGGGCGGAACGCAGCGGCTGACCCGCGCTGTCGGCAAGGCCAAAGCGATGGAGATGAATCTGACCGGCCGCCTGATGGGCGCGGAAGAGGCGGAACGTGCCGGTCTGGTGGCCCGCGTCGTCCCCGCCGATCAGCTGCTGGCCGAAGCGATCAAATCGGCGCAAGCCATCGCGGCGAAATCGGCGCTGACGGTGCGGGCGGTGAAAGAATCGGTCAACCGGGCGGCGGAAACCACGCTGCGCGAGGGTCTGCTGTATGAACGCCGGCTGTTTCACGCGCTTTTTTCGACCGAGGACCAGAAAGAAGGGATGCAGGCCTTTCTGGCCAAGCGTCCGGCGGAATTCAAGGACCGCTGATTCTTCTGTTCCCTTCCGCGAAAATATCCCCTATAGGCCCCGATGACATGCGCGTGGGCCCGCTTAAGGCAAGAATCATTTCCCCTCCTACAGGGCGGGGGCCTTTGGTCTTTACGTGCAACCTAGATGCAACCGATAAAGACCCAAGGATAAGAAGCCCATGGCAAATACTGAACAGTCCAAAAAGCGCGCCCGCCAATCCGAGACCCGTTATGCGGTCAACAAGGCCCGCCGCTCGCGCATCCGCACCTTCCTGCGCAAAGTCGAAGAAGCCATCGCTTCGGGCGACCCGGCTGCCGCAGCGGAAGCCCTGAAGAACGCCCAGCCGGAACTGATGCGGGGCGTGACCAAAGGCGTTCTGCACAAGAACACCGTGTCGCGCAAAATTTCCCGTCTGGCATCGCGCGTCAAGGCTGTCGTCGCGGTCTGATCCTTTCTAACTTGTTGAAAATTGGGGCATATCCGCCGGGATAGGCCCTTTTTTTCATGCCGTTTCGGGGCGTGAAAAACCGGGTGCGTGGCGGATTTGCACGGGCCAAAGGATTCGCTGTGCCAATTTCGTGTCAAGCGCGTTGTTCAGTTGCAAGGGGTCCGGAAGCCTTGCTAGCTTGTCCAAGCGATTCACGTCGACCAGGGGGATAGAGACGGTCCGGCACGAACAGAAGGCCCGAAGTACTTGCTGCCAGCAGCTTTGGGGATAAAAACAATGTTCTTGCAGACTGTTTAAGTGTGCTTGCGAACGGTGCTTTGGGGCAGGTTGCCTGCCACAAGCCATGCCGTTGTCTGTGCGTTTCAATTGAGTCTCCGGCATATGCCGGGCAGTCAATTGGCCATGCCATCTTGGAAGATCAATGCGCGATAGCGACGGGTTGAAATTTCCGCTTCTTCCGGCGGACAAGACCAAATGGCATGGGTAATGACGAACGACACTTGGGGACAGATCAAAGAAGAACTTGCCGGGCGTGTGGGCAAGAACAATTACGTCACCTGGATCGAGCCGCTGCGGTTGCGCACGCTTGAACATGGCGTGGCGCATTTCGAGGTGCCGACCAGCTTTTTCGCCAATTGGGTGCAGCGCAATTTCTCGGAGCAGATCCTGGGCCATCTGAATGGCAAGGGACATGTGGTGTCGCGCGTCGAATTTTCGGTGCTGACCCCGGCGCATCCGGTGGCACATTTGGCGCTGCGATCTTCCGCCTCTGCGGCGCGGCCCGCGTCCCGGCAAAGCCGGCTGCGGTCGGCTGCGCTGGACGAGGCTTTGCCGGGTGCGGCTCTGGACGCGCGGTTCACCTTTGACAGTTTCGTCGTCGGCAAACCGAACGAGCTGGCCTATGCCGCCGCGCGCCGCGTGGCCGAGGGGGGGCCGGTGTCGTTTAACCCCCTGTTCCTGTATGGCGGCGTCGGGTTGGGCAAGACTCATCTGATGCATGCCATCGCGCATGAATTGCAGGCGCGTCAGCCGCAATTGCGCGTGCTTTATCTGTCCGCCGAACAGTTCATGTACCGTTTCGTGCAGGCGCTGCGCGAGCAGTCCATCATGGATTTCAAAGAGATTTTCCGGTCGGTCGATGTGCTGATGGTCGATGACGTGCAATTCATCGCCGGCAAGGATTCCACTCAGGAAGAGTTCTTCCATACCTTCAACGCGCTGGTGGATCAGAACAAACAGATCGTCATTTCCGCCGACCGCGCCCCGGGCGAGATCAAGGGGCTGGAGGATCGGATTCAATCGCGGCTGCAATGCGGGTTGGTGGTGGATCTGCATCCGACCGATTACGAATTGCGCTTGGGGATCCTGCAAAAGAAGGCCGAGTTTTATCGCCAGCAATACAAAGGTCTGGAAATTTCCGGCGGCGTTCTGGAATTTCTGGCGCATCGGATCACCACCAATGTGCGGGTGCTGGAAGGCGCATTGACGCGTCTGTTCGCCTTTGCCTCGCTGGTCGGTCGTGAAATCACGCTGGAACTGACGCAGGACTGTCTGGCGGATATTCTGCGCGCCTCGGATCGCAAGCTGACGATTGAAGAAATTCAGCGCAAGGTGGCGGACCACTACAACATCCGTCTGTCCGACATGATCGGGCCAAAGCGGCTGCGCAACATCGCGCGGCCCCGGCAGGTGGCGATGTATCTGTCCAAACAGCTGACGCCCCGGTCCTTGCCCGAGATTGGCCGCCGCTTTGGCGGGCGCGATCACACCACCATCATGCACGGCGTTCGCAAGATCGAAGAGCTGATGGCGACCGACAGCCAACTTAGCGACGATCTTTTGTTGCTGCGGCGGCTGTTACAGGGCTGATCGGCGCAAAATTCGCTTGGCTTGCAAGGAAAAACAGCTAGTTTCGACGTCCCTGACCATGGCCTGACCGTGGCCTGACAAGGCCGCGGTATCTTCAAGGCAGGCGTCCGCAAAGGAATGTGAAGATGAAGCTTTCGATCGAACGCGTGACGCTGCTGAAGGCGCTGGCCCAAGCCCAATCCGTGGTGGAGCGGCGCAATACCATTCCGATCCTGGCCAATGTGTTGATCGAGGCCGAGGGCGCGCAGGTGTCCTTCCGCGCCACCGATCTGGACATTGAAGTCGTGGACCGCGCCCCGGCCATGGTCGAACGTCCCGGTGCGACCACCGTCTCGGCGGTCATGCTGCACGAGATCGTGCGCAAATTGCCGGATGGGGCGCTGGTCAGCCTGACCGAGGATGCCACGACCGGACGGCTGACTATCATGGCGGGGCGGTCAACCTTTAGTCTGGCCACGCTGCCGCGTGAAGATTTCCCCGTGATGGCCAGTTCGGAATATTCGTCGAACTTCAGCGCCAAGGCGCCGGTCCTGCGCCGCCTGTTCGACAAGGCGAAATTCGCAATCTCGACCGAAGAGACGCGGTATTATCTAAACGGCGTCTATATGCATGTCTCGACCGGCGACGATGGTCCGGTGCTGCGCTGTGTGGCCACCGATGGTCACCGGCTGGCGCGGATTGACGCGCCGCTGCCGGACGGCGCGCAAGGTATGCCCGGCGTGATCGTGCCACGCAAGACCGTGGGCGAGTTGCGCAAACTGCTGGAGGATGACGAGGCGATGATCGCCGTGTCGGTTTCGGAAACCAAGGTGCGCTTTGCCACCCCGGCGATTCAGATGACGTCGAAGGTCATTGACGGCACCTTTCCGGATTACACGCGCGTCATTCCGACCGGCAACGACAAGATTTTGCGCATCGATCCCAAAAGCTTCATGCAGGGAGTCGACCGCGTCGCCACCATCGCGTCGGAAAAAACACGCGCTGTCAAAATGGCGCTCGACAACGACAAGATCACGCTGTCGGTCACGAGTCCCGAAAATGGTACGGCATCAGAAGAAGTATCCGGCGAATATAGCGCGGGC
>JANNBI010000081.1:0-5574 GCA_031385345.1 Paracoccaceae bacterium
GAAGGCCCCACGCTGTTCTTCGACGAACCCGAACCTCACGGCTTTTGGCTCGCGAAGAACTGGGTGGCTTTTTTTAGGATGTCCCTCTCCTCCTTGAGAATACGGATCTCGCGCCGAAGCCGTTCGTTCTCCCGCGCCAGCTCGCGGTCCTCGGCTGAGACCACATCCGTGTCCCGGTGTGCGTTCACCCACTTGTTCAAGGTCGACAAGCCGACCCCCAAATCATCCGCAACCTGACGCCGCGAAAGTCCGCTGGTCAGCGCAATCCGCACCGCATCCTTGCGAAATTCATCCGTCCTGCCTGTGCCCATGGTTCATCTCCTTTGCTGCACATTACGTGATCAAAGGAGCGGCACCAAACCGCGACAGGTCCACCGCACCCGATCACACGCTCAAGCCGTTCAAAAACCACTTGCACCAATGGGGGCATCCATACATGCACAAAACAACTGATGGCCGGACTTCCCCTGTCCCCGGACAAACTTACCCAACAACCTTTGTGACGGGGATGCCGAGGGCGGTGAAGCCGTTCAGGACGGCCACGCGGACTTGGAACTCCGCCACCTGACGGTCAAACTCGCGCGCCATGAGGCGCTGCCCCAGCAGTTTCATGCAGTGCATCTTTGTCTCGACACGGCTTCAGCGGTGGTAGCCGCTCCATCGTCGCCAGAGGGCGGGGCCGAGGTATTTCGACGCCCTGAGGGCTTCGTTGAGTGCGACTGCACCTGCGGTGACGGCCTACCAGAGCTTCGCATTCTTGCGGGGCGGAATGACGGCAGCCGCGCCGCGTTCGGCAATGGCTTTGTGGCATTTTCGGGTACCGTAGACACCATCGGCTGTCACACTAGCGATGTTCTGATCGGCGGGGATCTGGGCCAATAGTGGTATGCCCCCATCGAGTGGTCCGGGTTGAATGTTTGTGCATGGTCGGCCTTTGGCCTATCGGGACGATGCTGTTCATTGCCGCAGCACGGCTCCGCACAGTCGCGCTTGCAGTGATGGTTCCGTAAGGGCCTATTTCGTCCGTGCCGGTTGCCTGCAAACTGGCCAGAGAATCGGAACTCCAGAGATCGGGCCAGAAAGAGGACGTACGACTGCTTGCGGCAAAGCTGCGCTTCAAGCCGAACGCCCGCTTTGGGCCGCCTTCGACCAGCGGGAGGGCGCCTTCTTACCGGCCATCTTCACCATTCAAGCACCTTCCAGAGTCCGGATTTCCGCGCATGGGACTATCTGTGTCAACGCCGGTTCAAAACTGGCCCATTTGGCCGAAGTAAAACTGACCCACCCGGGCGAAGAGCAGGCCAGGCAGCGCGGGGTCTCCAGATAGCCCAAGCGCGGTCTGGCCTGCGGGGTTGGTTTATATGGTGACGGCCTCCTTTGCCGGTTGGGCGCCGATGATCCCGGCCATGCGCTTTTCCTTCAGCCGATAGCTGTCACCCAGGACCTGGACGACGTGGCTGTGATGGAGCAGGCGGTCCAGCATGGCGGCGGTGAGTACCCGGTCGCCGGCGAAGGCCTGATCCCAGGCGCCGAAGTTGAGGTTGGAGGTCATGATGGTCGCGCCCTTCTCGTAGCGGGCGGCGATCACCTGGAAGAACAGTTGCGCCTGCTCACGGTGCAGCGGCAGATAGCCGATCTCGTCGACGATCAGCAGGCTGGAGCGGGCGATCGTGCAGAAGACTTCGGTCAGCCGCCCCTGACGTTGCGCGGCCTCGATCTTCAGGATCAGATCGGCGGCGGTGGTGAACTGGGTCTTGATCCCGGCGCTGGCCGCCTTGTGACCAAGCGCAATGGCCAGATGCGTCTTGCCCACGCCAAGGAAGACCACGTTCTCCTTGCGCGCCACGAAGGACAGGGCCGCCAGCTGCTCGATCTGGCGTTTCGGTGCCGAGGTGGCGAACTTGAAGTCATAACTTTCCAGCGTCTTCACCGCCGGGAAGCCCGCCATCCGCACCATCGTCGCGGCGGATCGCGCCCGGCGGCAGTCCCGCTCGGCCAGCAGCACGCCCTCGAGATAGTCGGTGAAGCTCTGGCCTTGTTCGCTGGCCGCCGCCGCGAGGGGCGCATAGCTGTCGACGACGCCAGGCAGCTTCAGATCCTCGCAAAGCTGGACGAGGCGGTCATGCGCAAGACCCGTCATGCCAGCCTCCCGATCGCGTCATAGACCGACAGGTCATGCTGCGGCACATGGATGTCGCGCAGGGCGGCAGGCACCGAGGGGGCGATGCCGGTCCAGACCGGGCCACGCGGCAAGAGCTGCGCCGTCTCCAGGACAAAGCGGTCGATCGGGCGCTCTTTGATCTCCGCATGGATCCGCGGGTTGGCGACATCGCGCAGCCAGGCGCCCACCCGCGCGTTCGCCGTGGCTGCATCGAGGATCAGCCCCTGGCCTTTCAGCTGGCTCTCCAGCGGCCAGACGAAGCTTTCCTTCAGATAGCGGTTGAACCGTTCCACCTTGCCCTTCGTTTGCGCCCGATACGGGGCGCACATCCGCGGGCTGAACCCGTGATGCTTGGCAAAATCGCGGAAGCCTTCGTTGAACCGGTGCTGGCCGGGGCCATAGGCATCGCGGTCGGTCAGCACCGTCTTCATGTTGTCGAAGAGGATCGTGTGCGGCACGCCGCCGAGCGCGTCGAAGAACCGCTCATGAGCCTCGATCAGGGCGTCGAACCGCTCGTTGTCGGCAAACCAGACGAAGGACAGCCGGCTGAAGCCGAGCGTGCCGACGAAGGCTGACAACTTGTTCTTGCCGCGCCGGATCACCGTCCAGTCCACCTGCGCCTGCCGCCCGGGCGGCGTCTCGAACCGGATGATCGCCGGGGGCGGCAGTGTCGGGTATTGCGCGGCCAGCCACTCCTTCAGGATCGAAATCCCGCCATCATAGCCCTGGGCCCGAATCTCGCGCAGGTAAACGGTCGCCGGCAAACGTCGGGGTGCCGCTTCGCTGATCCGCATCGTCAGATAGATCTTGAACGGGTCCAGCTTCGACGCCCGCGGCTCCCGCGGCCCATAGCTCGGCGCCAGATCGGGTGCGCGCAAATACTTCCGCACCGTCTCCCGGCTGATCTGAAGCTGCCGCCCAATCGAGCGAATGCTCAGCCCCTGTCGGTGCAATATCCTGATCTCCAAGGTCATCTCTCCTGTCAGCATGCGCCCTCCCGATCCATCGGAAGGGCAAGGTAACAGGTGGGCCAGTCTTCAACCGGCGACCCGGGTCAGTTTTACATCGGCGCTAACATCTGAGTGCTTGGGCAAACTGATCATGCCGGGTGAGCAATCTGAACCGTCATGAGAGTTCCTCTCTCATTTCAGTGGCTTGTTAGTGCGAGCGCGGCTTGCGTCGCCAATGCCAGCCGTTTGACACCCTCGGTCAGCTTGGCTTCGTCGTTCAGGGTGAAGTTGATGCGGATGGCGCGACGGTTCTGGCCCTCGGGATCAAAAACGCTGGAGGGGGTGACGCAGACACCATGATTCAGCGCCACACGCAGCAGGTGGTCGGTGTTCAGGTTGGCATCCCGCGCGGTGGCCCAGACGAACATGCCGCCCGAAGGTGTCTCCCAGTCGTAAAGGTCGCCCAGATGCTTGGTCATCGCTGCGCACAGGGCGTCACGACGGGCACGATAGAGCGACAGCGTCGCGGGGAGGACACGGTCAGTCAGGCCAGAGGCAAAGGCATCGAGCGTGATGCGCTGCGACAGGCCCGACGTGCTCATGTCAGACCCTTGCTTTGCCGTCACCAACGCTTGGATCAAGCCCGGGGCGGCGATAACCCAGCCGACACGCAGGCCAGGGACGAGTTCCTTGGACAGCGTGCCAAGATAGACCACGGGTCCGTCGTAGGGTGCCCCACCCGCCAAAGTCAGCATGCGCGGCAGCGGCGTGCCGTCGTAATAAAGCGTGCCGTAGGGGTCATCCTCGATCAGCCAGGTGCCGGTTGCCTGTGCCGCTGCCACCAATTCAAGGCGCTGATCGAGGCCGACCAGCCGCCCCGTGGGGTTCGAGAAGTTGGGCACCGTGTAGGCGAATTGTGCTCCCTGGAACGCGACTACCGGCGCGAAGTCGTTCCCCTCCAGCCGCATCGGGCGATAGGTCGGGCGGCGCGGCTTCCAAGCGTCAAGCGCCCCCAGATAGGCCGGGCTTTGCGCGGCGATCACCTGACCGTCGTCCACCAGCACCTTGCCCAGCAGGTCCAGCGCCTGCATGCCGCCGGTGGTGATCAGCACATTCTCGCGGATCAGGCCTAGCCCCGGCGCCGAAAACCTTGCAGCGATCATGTTGCGCAGCGCTGGCAGACCCTCGATCGGCGCATAGGCCAGCGCATCGCAGGCGTGGTTAGCAACCGACGCCCGTGCCAATTCCGCAAGGTCGGGAATGGGCCATGTGACCGGATCGGGCAGGCCCCCCGCCATGTTGATCAGCCCGGGGGTTTGCCCCGCGGACAGGAAGATTTGCGTTACATCGTTGGTATCAGACAGCCAGGCGGCGAAGGCGGGACGGGTCATGGCTTTCCCTCAGATCGAATGCAATAGGCCGCCATCGACGGCGATAGCCTGACCGGTGATGTAGGACGCGCGTCCTGAGGCAAGGAAGGCAGCAAGCGCCGCGAACTCGGCGGGTTCACCCAGCCGTCCGGCCGGTATCTTCGGCCCCATGGTTGCATTGTCGACGCCAAGCTCGGCCATTCGGTCGGTGTTGGTATAGCCGGGCAGCAGCGCGTTGACCGTGATGCCGTCCCCTGCCACTTCGCGCGACAGGGTGTTGAGAAGCCCCAGAAGCCCCGCCCGCAAGCCGTTCGAAATCACCAGCCCAGGCTGCGGTTCCTTTGCCGCGACCGAGGTCACAGCAAGAATCCGGCCCCAGCCCTGCACCTTCATGGCCGGAAGGGCGGCCTGAATGCTGTCAACCGTCGCCATCCAGAGCGACTGGAACCCTGTCGCCCAAGCCTGAGTGGTCGTGGCCTGAAACGAGCCAGTTGGTGGCCCGCCCGTATTGGTGACGAGGATGTCCGGTGATTGCCCGAGAAGCGTGGCTGCGGCTTCGACCAAGCACCGCCCCGCACCGGGTTCGGTCAGATCGCCCGGCAGAGCCAAAGCGCCGATCTCACCCGCCACCCGCACCACGCGGTCCGCATCACGGGCAACGATGACCACGCGTGCACCTTCGTGCGCCAGTTCCGCGGCTATCGCCCGGCCCAGCCCGCGCGAGCCGCCAAAGACAAGGGCAGTGCGGCCGGAAAGCTGCAGGTCCATCTTAGACCTTCGGATCTGGGTTGACGGAATTGTCGCGGCCCGCTTGCAGGATCATCCGGCCCGTGGAGGCCAGCCTGCGGAACGCCGAAGCGCTTTGATAATCGGCGTCGTGATACCAAGCGAGCGCTGTCTCGCGGTCGGGAAATTCGAGGATCACCATGCGCTCATCAAAGACCGGGCCGCCCTCGACGGTCTCGACCGCATCGCCACGGGTCAGGAATCGCCCGCCATGCCGCTCAAGCGTCGCGGGCGTCAGCGCGGTGTATTTGCGGTAGGTCTCGGGGTCGTTGACGGTCATCGTGCAGATGAAATAGGCGGGCATCGG
>JANNBI010000098.1:0-3462 GCA_031385345.1 Paracoccaceae bacterium
GTGAAATGGGATTCGATGGAAACCATGTATGGCGTGTCGCCCAAGGATGGCATCGCCATGTGGGTTGCCGATATGGATTTCCGCCCGCCAGTCTGTGTACAGACCGCGCTGCAAAAGATGTTGGACCACGGGGTTTACGGCTATTTCGGCAATGATGGCCCCTATCTGGAGGCGATCCAGTGGTGGATGGCCAACCGGCATGGCTGGCAGATTGACACGGCGCATATCTTTACCACGCATGGTCTGGTGAACGGGACGTCCCTATGCGTCGATGCCTTCACCAAACCCGGCGATCAGGTGGTGTTGACGACGCCGGTCTATCACGCCTTTGCGCGGGTGATCAAAGGCGCGGGGCGCGGCGTGACGGAATGCCCGCTGGCGCTGGTGAACGGTCGCTACGAAATGGATTTCGCCCAATGGGACACGATGATGACCGGGCGCGAGACGATGTTCATCCTGTGCTCGCCGCATAATCCGGGCGGACGGGTCTGGACGGCGGCGGAATTGCGCGGCGTGGCGGATTTCTGCATGCGGCACGACCTGATCCTGATCAGCGACGAGATTCACCATGATCTGGTGATGCCGGGGCACAAGCATCTGGCGATGCCAGTGGTTGCACCCGATATTGCCGACCGGTTGGTGATGATGACCGCGACGACCAAGACCTTCAACATCGCGGGCGCGCATTCGGGCAATGTGATCATTGCGGACGTGGCGTTGCGCAATCGCTTTGCGGCGCGGATGAACGCGATGGGGATTTCCCCGAACTCATTCGGGCAGCACATGGCGACGGCGGCCTATTCGCCCGAAGGCGCGGTTTGGGTCGATGCCTTGTGCCAGTATTTGGCGGGCAACGCGCAGATTTTCGACGCTGGTCTGGCCCAAATTCCGGGGCTGCGGTCGATGCCGCTGGAGGCGACCTATCTGGCTTGGGTCGGGTTTGACGGGCTGGGGATGGATCCCGCCGAAATCACCCGCCGCGTGCAGGTAGAGGCGAAGATCGCCGCCAATCACGGGATCAGCTTTGGCACCGGCGGCGACGCACATATGCGGTTCAATCTGGCCACACCGCGCGCCGTGGTGATCGAGGCGGTGGAACGGTTACAAAAGGCCTTTGCCGATTTGCAGTAAGCAAGCATGCAACAGTATATTTGAGCCAAGCGGCAATTCTGTTCCAGAATTGGCCGCCTATTGAAGGCACAAACTGGCGCTTAGGCCTTGGGTAAGTAGCCGACGGGGGCGTTTTCGTTCCGCTCATAATCCAAGGCGGCGCGGTCCAGCACGGCGGTGGCGCGTTTGAAGCTGCAAATCAGCTCGTCTCCGTCAACTTCGGAGGCGACTATAAGGCATTGGAAGATATGGCGCGCGCCGTCATAGACATCAACCAGCCCGCGCAGGTGCTGGGTATGCTGCGCCTCGATCGTCAGGCCGCCCTGCCAGAACCGCAGCAGCGGATAGGTCTGGGTGCCAACCTGCACCTTCAGGCGCGATTTTTTGCGCGCCCGGTGCAATTGGGCATTGGCCAGCCCGTCGCGCAGATCTTTTGAGAACAACTCTAACATCACCGCCTCCACCCCTAAGATAAGTCTGCGTTCCAGAATTGCAAAATCAAGTTAACGAAGGCTTGTGGCAACGATGCCAAGGCAATGTGACATGCGGGCAACAGCGGCGCGATGCTGCGCAGCATTCCGCCTAGGGGGTGGGATGGGTCCGCGGGGAACCCCGTTCAAACAGGTGCGCAGCCGTGCTATGCCGCAGAAAACCAAGGATGTGATGATGACCCGTTTCCTGACCAAAGCGCGCCTGACCCCCTGGCTGATTGCCCTGACACTGACCGCCGGGCCGGGTGTGGCGGCCCCTTGCGGCGGCGATTTCGCGGCGTTTGTGCAGGGAATGGCGCAAGAGGCGCGGTCGGCCGGATTGCCCGAGGCGGCGATCACTGCGTTTTTCGACGGCGCGCAGCAGGATGGGGCCGTGCTGAAGGCCGATCGCAATCAAGGCGTGTTTCGCAAGACGTTCCTGGAGTTCAGCCAGTTGCTGATCTCAAAAAACCGGATCCAGAATGGCGCGGCGAATGCAGAGAAATATGACAGCACCTTTGACCGCGCCGAGGCCGATTTCGGCGTGTCGCGCGGCATTTTGTTGGCCTTTTGGGCGTTTGAGACGGATTTCGGCGCCGTGCAGGGCGATTTCAACACCCGAAACGCGGTGCTGACGCTGGCCCATGATTGCCGCCGTCCCGAGATCTTTCAGCCGCAGGTGCTGGCCGCCGTGCAACTGACCGCGATGGGCGATTTTGACCCGGCCCGCACCACCGGGGCCTGGGCCGGTGAGATTGGCATGGTGCAGATGCTGCCCCGCGACATACTGGAACGCGGGGTGGACGGCGACGGGGATGGGCTGATCACGCTGAAAACCTCGGCACCGGATGCGATCCTGTCGGGGGCGGCGATGTTGCAGGCGCATGGGTGGCGCGCGGGCCAGCCCTGGTTGCAAGAGGTCACGGTGCGGGAGGGTCTGGATTGGGCGTTGAGCGGGCTGGACACCGAATTGCCTGCGGCGGATTGGGCGGCGATGGGGGTGCAGGCGCGGCAAGGGGATCTGGCGGACCTGCCAGCCAGCCTGATCCTGCCACAGGGCCGCAAAGGCCCGGCCTTCATCGTCTATCCGAATTACAAGACGCTGTTTGAATGGAACAAAAGCTTTACCTATGTCACCACAGCCGCCTATTTCGCGACGCGGCTGCAAGGGGCAAAACCCTATGCGGCGGGTGATCCGGACCCGGCGTTGTCGCCGGACCAGATGATCGCATTGCAGGAAAAGTTAGCGGCGCGCGGTCACGATGTGGGCAAGATCGACGGCATTCTGGGGGCGGCCACCCGGACCGCTGTAAAGAAGGAGCAGGCGCGGTTGGGTCTGCCCGCCGATGCCTGGCCGACGCTGGACTTGCTTGGCGGGTTGTAGCGGGGGTCGGGGCAGCGGGGTTCAGGACGCGCAAAGATGGGCAGTTCGCAGCCAGCCTGCGGCGGCTACATGCCTTCGTCACCCTGCCGTTGGGCACGGCGCCAAAGCTGGGATTGGGCGGTGAAGTGGTCAGCGCGGGCGCGCCAAAGGTCCAGTGTGACGGGGGAGGTCAGGATCAGGGTCAGGCGGGTTTCGCCCTGATGGATATCGGCCGGCGAGGTAGGGTATTGGACATTCCAAGCCGCCAGATCATCAACGGGGGCGCGGACCGGGCGCGACAGGGTCAGGTGCCATGTGGTCCCGATCTGTGACGCCTGAAACTCTGGCGCAGCGGGGTGGGTGCGGGCGAAGATCTGACCGCCGTCCAGCACAACGCCCGCGAACCCTGCGGCGCGCAGGGCGGCACCAACCGCGTCCGGCGTCATGCGACCAGCGCCTCGGCGCGTTTCAGATCGACCGAGACAAGTTGGCTGACGCCCTGTTCGGCCATGGTCACGC
>JANNBI010000134.1:0-2050 GCA_031385345.1 Paracoccaceae bacterium
CAGTCCCTCCAGTTCGACCTTGCCCAGCCTTTGCCCGCCATAGCGCCGCTCCACCTCCTCCAGAAAGGACGCCGCCAGATAGGCCCGGTTCGCCTCGGTGGGCGCATGTGTCGCCACCGTTGACGGGTTCTGCAAGATCGACTTCAGCACCGACACATTCTGCGGCGTCGTCGTCACCACCACCTGCGGCTGATCGCCCAGCCGCAGCGCGAATTGCAGCATGTCCCAGGCTTCTTCGGCCTTTTTCCATTTGGCCAACTCATCAACCCATGCCGCGTCAAACTGCGGCCCGCGCAGACTGTCGGGATCATGTGCCGAAAACACCTGCGCAATTGCCCCGTTCGGCCAGACCAGCCGCCGCCGCGTCGCTTCCCAGACCGGGCGGCGGTCGGGCGGCGTGACCGCCAGAATGCCGCTGTCCCCGAAAATCATCACCTCACGCACCTGATCCAGCGTTTCCCCCACCAGCGCCACCCGCGTACGCCGCCCCGGATCGCCCGGCAGCGCGCCTTCGACCTGCGCACGCACCCATTCGGCCCCGGCCCGGGTCTTGCCCGCCCCGCGCCCACCCATGATCACCCAAGACCGCCAATCCCCCTCGGGCGGCACCTGATGCGGCAAGGCCCAGAACTCGAACATCCAAGGCAGCGACAGCAGCGCGTTTACGCTGAGGCCGTCCAGAAAATCCTCAATGTCCTGCGGCGTCGCGGAGCAAAGCCAGGCGGCGCCCGACTTCATCCCGCGCGGCGTGAAGGTCGAGCGTTCCGGTTCCGACAGCCCCGGCAACTTGCTTGCGGAGTTTCTCAACTCTGTTCCTTTCTTCCATGACTGTCTGGAAAGCGATCCTCAGCTCGCGCACCGCCGCCTTGGCGTTGGGCAACTGATCGGCCTCGCCAGCCCGGATCGCCAAAATGGCCCGGATCAGCTCTTCCGCTGTTTCCTGATACAATGTTTCTGTTGCCGCCGTCAGATCGACCGGCGTGTGATCCCCGTTGGGAAAAAAGAATGACATTCCCCTAAGTCCAGCTCCCTTCCGATGCGTGACCCCAAAAGAAAACGGCCCGGGGGTTGCCCCCGGACCGTTGCCGACACTTCCGTCATCATGCCCAAATCTCTACTTTGGACCGTTCGCAAAGTCAAGCTTAAAATTGAACCATATCAATGACTTAGCGCGCGCTGGCTTCAGGTTTTGTTAACCACCTTCGCCGGCCTCCACCGCCGTACCCTGCTGCGCCTCGATCGCGCGCCACTTGGCGACATTGGCGTTATGATCCTCCAGCGTGACGGCAAAGGCATGACCTCCCGTGCCATCCGCCACAAAGAACACGAACTCCGACCGTTCCGGGTTCAGCGCCGCCTCGATGCTCAACCGGCCCGGATTGGCAATCGGCGTCGGCGGCAGACCGTCGATGACATAGGTGTTATAGGGCGTCTCGCGGCGCAATTCGGATTGCCGGATACCCCGGCCCAACACGCCTTCGCCCTTGGTGATGCCATAGATCACCGTCGGGTCGGTCTGCAATTTCATCCCCTGCGCGATGCGGTTCAAAAACACCGATGCCACCAACCGCCGTTCCTCCGGCACCCCGGTTTCTTTTTCCACGATCGACGCCATGATCAGCGCCTCGTCGGGCGTCTTGTAGGGCAGACCCTCGGCCCGCGTCATCCACAGTTCCGCCAGCGTCGCCTCCTGCCGCTTGGCCATTTCCGCCACTAGATCGGCGCGCGCAAAGCCCGGCTCCACCTCATAGCTGTCCGGCGCAAGCGAGCCTTCTGCCGGCACGACCTCAACCGCCCCTTCCATGAAATCGGCGCGTTTCAACGCCTCGATCACGGTCCAGCTTGTCACCCCTTCGGCCAGCGTCACCCGCCAGCGCAGATCTGGCGCGTCCTTGGCGTCCAGATACTCCTTGGGGGCGGCGTCGGTCGCGGGGTCAAACTTGACCACCTCCACATAGCGGCTGGTGGCCGGGTCCAACTCGCGCAGGATCACATCCATACCCGTGACGCCAATGCGAAAATTGACCTCACGCCCGCAGGTCGATTGACC
>JANNBI010000146.1:0-8767 GCA_031385345.1 Paracoccaceae bacterium
TCGTTGCAAACCCCAGCATCGGCTATGGGGTTTTCACAAAATCCTATGCCGACGGTTCAACCAAAGACTCTTTCCGCATTGGCCTCAGCGCCAATTCTTCGGGGATTTCGGTCTATATCATGACCCTTGATGACAAAACTCATCTGACCCGCACCTATGGCCCGACCTTGGGCAAAGCCAAGGTCACGGGCTATTGTATCATGTTCAAACGGGCGGCCGACATTGATCTGGCCGTGCTAGAAGCTGCCATTCGCGACGGCGCGTCCCGGATCGACGCGACAACCTGACCAAAGCCAGTCCCTGAAAGATGCGCTTGTCACCAATCCAACCCTGAACCAGCCCCAAGCCCCGCCCTGCCCGGCTCCAAAGCATTGCTTGTGTCCCGATTGCGTAGACCTTAAATGATCCAATCCTTGTGGACAGGAACCATCATGGCCGAAACTGACCCCACCAAACGCTCGCTCTTTGGCGCGTTCCGGTCCTCGTTCCTGACCGGACTGGTCGTTGTGTTGCCGGTAGGCCTGACAATATATGTGGTCTGGGGCGTGATCGGCTATATCGACGGCTGGATCCTGCCCCTGATCCCCGCCGCCTATCAGCCAGAGGCGCTGATGGATTACTACATCGGCCCGGAGTCCAGCTTTCCGGTGCGCGGCGTCGGGGTTTTGGTGTTCCTGTTCTTCACCGCCTTTGTCGGCTGGCTGGCACGCGGGCTGATTGGCCGCTCTTTCATGCGCCGCGCCGAGGGTTTGGTTGACCGCGTGCCGCTGGTCCGCTCGGTCTATTCGGGCGTCAAACAGATCACCGAAACCTTCTTTACCAAGACCGAAAAAAGCTTTGACCGCACCTGTCTGGTCGAATTTCCCCGCGCCGGATATTGGGCGATGGGCATGGTCGCCACCAGCCCAAAGGGAGAGATCGCGGCCAAGCTGCCCAAAAGCGATGGCATGGTCGCCGTGTTCATCGGCCTGACGCCGCTGACCTCGGGGTTTTTGGTCTTTGTGCCGACCAAGGACGTGATCATGCTGGATATGAAGGCCGATGATGTGGTCAAACTGATCGTCTCGGCCGGGCTGGTCTATCCGGTCCCCAAAGAGCAGATCGTGGCCGCCATCGCCGCGCAATAGCGCCAGACCGCGCGGCAACTAGCCCCGAACACTTGCACTTTTCCAACTATTTGTATGAATATTCGGTTAACAAAAAAACACTTAGTGTTTTAAGTCAACAGGTTACCAAAACGTCCAGATCTGGACGCTTCCTTCGGCACCTACAGCGCCGTCCAGCCGCCATCTATTGAAATCGTGGTCCCCGTCACCTGATCCGCCGCCGCCGAGCATAGATAAACCACCGTCCCACCGATCTGCTCCACCGTCGCGAATTGCCGGGACGGCTGCCTCAACAACATCACCTCCCGAATGACCGTCTCGCGGTCCATCCCGTGAACCTTCATCTGATCCGGAATCTGCGCCTCAATCAGCGGGGTTAAAACATAGCCCGGACAGATCGCGTTGCAGGTGATCCCCTGCCCCGCCGTCTCCAACGCGACAGTCTTGGACAGCCCCACCACCCCATGCTTGGCCGCGATATAAGCCGACTTGAACGGTGACGCCGTCAACCCATGCGCCGACGCGATGTTGATCACCCGCCCCCACCCCGCCGCCCGCATGAAAGGCAAAGCCACCGCCGTCGTATGAAAAGCCGAGGACAGGTTGATCGCCAGGATCTGGTCCCACTTCTCCGCCGGGAACTCCTCCACCGGCGCCACAAACTGAATGCCCGCGTTGTTGACCAGAATATCGCAGCCCCCCGCCGCCGTGATCAGCGCCCGACACTCCGCCCCCTTCGACATATCCGCCGCAATATACCGCGCCACCACCCCATGATCCGCCGCAATTTTGGCAGCCAGCGCGTGATCCTCCTCACGGTCGGTAAAGCTGTTCAAGACCACATCCGCCCCGGCCCGCGCCAGTTCGATCGCCACCCCCAGACCGATGCCCGAATTCGACCCCGTAATGACCGCCCGCTTGCCCTTTAACATGACCGCTCTCCCCCGTTGACCGCCGGGCGACCCTACATGCTGCACCTGCAAAGGAAACCCCGACGCCCCGCGATCGGCCAAAAAAAAACGCCAGCACAAGGCTGGCGTTCAGTTATTGAGGCAGGTTTCATACAGGCAAGAAACCTATCGAGCAGTACGCATGATATAGCCCGGCTTCCGGCGCTCTCCAAGTTAAAAGTTTGAAAAGCGCGCCAAGCCCCCGTAGTCTGGCCCCAACACCGCTTCAATGCAGAAGGAATCTTGCCACGATGAAGCACGGATATTTCCATCACCTCTCCTCGCTCACCACCGCCGCCGCCTTGGTTTTCCTGGCGTCAGCCGCCAATGCCGAACCGCGCCACGGCATAGCTATGTATGGAGAGCCGGCCCTACCACCGGATTTTGTGTCCCTGCCCTATGCCAACCCCGATGCCCCGAAGGGTGGGCGAATCGTCTTTGGCGAGGCGGGTGGCTTTGATTCGATGAACCCCTACATCGAAAAAGGCCGCGCCCCCGCCGGAGTATCTTTGTTGACGGTTGAGACACTTCTGGGCCGTTCTTATAACGAAGCCTTCGCGCTTTACGGCGTTTTGGCCGAATCGGTCGATACCGATTCCGACCGGACCTATGTCGAGTTTACCCTGCGCCCCGAGGCAAAGTTTTCCGACGGCACCCCAGTTACAGTCGAGGATGTTCTGTGGTCGATGGAAACCTTGGGCACCATCGGCAGCCCGCGCTATGCCGGGGCATGGAAGAAAATCGCCAGTGCCGAAAAAACCGGAGAGCGGTCGGTCAAGTTCACCTTCAACGTCGTTGACCGCGAATTGCCGCTGATCCTGGGCCTGCGCCCGATCCTGCGAAAGGCACAGTGGGAAGGTAAGGATTTCACCGCCACCTCCTTTGACGCGCCGATCGGATCCGGCCCCTATGTGGTCGACAGTTTCGATCCCGGCACCACGATCACCTTCAAGAAAGATCCCGATTGGTGGGGGGCCGATCTGAACTTCTATCGCGGAATGCACAATTTCGACGAGATCACGTATGATTATTACGGCGACGGCACTGTGGTGTTCGAGGCGTTCAAGGCCGGTGAGTTTTCCACCTACCGCGAGGGCAATCCGGCCAAATGGGCCTCTAACTACGACTTCCCCGCGGTCCTGTCGGGCGATGTGATCAAGGCGGAGATTCCGCATCAGCGTCCGTCCGGCATCGAAGGCTTTGTGATGAACACGCGCCGCCCGATGTTTGCCGATTGGCGGGTGCGTCAGGCCATGATCGAGGCTTTCAATGCCGAATTCATCAACACCACGCTGAACGGCGGGGTCAATCCGCGCATTCAGTCCTATTATTCCAACTCGGGTCTGGGTGCCCCGGCCGGTCAACCGGCCGAAGGTCGTGTTGCAGAACTGCTGACAAGTGTCAGCGACGGCCTGCTGCTGGGTGCGGTCGAAGGCTATGCACTGCCGGTGTCGGACGGAACGGAAACCAACCGCGGCGGGCTGCGCGCCGCGACGGCCTTGCTGGAGGAGGCAGGTTGGACCCTGAAAGATGGCGCTTTGGTGAATGCCGCTGGGGAGCCGTTTGCTTTTGAGATCCTGCTGCAACAAGGTCAGGACGACGCCACCGCCATCGCCAATATCTACACCGAGGCGCTGAAACCTTTGGGCATTGCGGTGAAAACCACGGTCATTGATCAGGCGCAGATGAAGGACCGCACCACCAACTACGATTTCGACATGACCTATTACATCCGGTCGCTGTCGCTGTCGCCGGGCAACGAGCAGATGCTGTATTGGGGGGCTGCGGGGGTTACGGAACCGGGCACGCGCAACTGGATGGGTATGAACTCTCCGGCGGCTGAAGCAATGATCAGCGCGATGCTGTCGGCCAAGGACCATGAAGAGTTTGTAAACGCCACCCAGGCCCTGGACCGGATCCTGATTTCGGGGCGCTATGTGATCCCGTTCTGGTATTCGCAAGTCTCGCGCATGGCCCACGTCAAAGCGCTGCATTACCCCGAAACGCTGCCGATCTATGGCGACTGGCTGGGCTTTCAGCCGGAAGTCTGGTGGTATCAGGACTGAACCATGGCCCTGCGTGTCCTGATCCTGATGTTGGCGCTTTCGGGGTGCAACACCGTCGCGGGCTTGGGTGAGGATATCACCGGCGGCGCGCGGACCGTTGGTGGCTGGTTTGGCGGATGAAATAGGGCGGCAAGGGGGGGCGATGTCCCTTACCGCCCCAACCTGCCATCTTCACTTCTGCGCTTGAAATTCCCGCCGGACTGGCCCTTATGGCGGGCAGGAATTTCCAAGGACTGCGCCATGATCCGCCTCGACATTTTTTCTGACCCGGTCTGCCCCTGGTGTTTTATCGGCAAGGCCAACCTTGACCGGGCCCTGGAAGCCCATCCGGACCACCCCTTTGTCATAGACTGGCATCCGTTCCAGTTGAACCCCGACATGCCGCACGAAGGCGTGGACAAGGTGGAGTATCTGTCGGCGCGCTTTGGCGGCGCGGACAAACTGGCGGCCATCGACTCCCGCTTGAAGGACTTTGCCACCAAAGCCGGGGTCGATTTGGACCCGGACAAACCCAAGCGTATCCCCAACACCTTGAACGCGCATCGGCTGATCCATTGGGCGCGAATTGAAGGCGCACAATCTTTGGTCGTCGCATCTGTGTTCCGCGCCTATTGGACTGATGGGCGCGACATTGGCGATCCGTCCGTGCTGGCCGACATCGCGGCAAGCTGCGGCATGGACCGCGCGGCAACTTTGCGGCTTTTGGCCAGCGATGCGGATTCTGATGATATTCGGGCACGCGACGCCGATGCGCGCAGCAAGGGCGTTACCGCCGTGCCGACCTTCTTGATCGCGCAACAATATGTCCTGTCTGGCGCGCAGCCGGTGACGGTCTGGTCACAGGTCATCGAAGAGCTGATCTCCAAGGCAAGGGCCATTTAATGCCGGATCTCAAACGGTTGCCGCAGGGCGAATTTGTCGCCCTTCTGGCTTTGCTGTTCGCCATCGTTGCTTTGTCGATTGACGCGATGTTACCTGCCCTGCCGGATATCGCGCAAAACCTGTCCCCCGATGCGCCCAATCGGGCGCAACTTGTCATCACCTCATTCGTCTTTGGGATGGGCTTGGGCACCTTGTTCGCTGGCCCTCTGTCCGACCGTTTCGGCCGCAAGATCACGGTGCAGTTCGGGCTGATCCTGTATGCCATCGGCGCGGTTCTGTGCTACCTCGCCCCCAGTCTTGAGGTGTTGCTGGCCGCCCGCGTGCTACAAGGTCTGGGGGTCGCCGCCCCGCGCACGGTTAGCATGGCCATCGTGCGCGACCTTTACGTCGGGCGCGAAATGGCCAAAATCATCTCCTTTGTGCAGATGATCTTCACCACGGTCCCGGCCATCGCGCCTTTTATGGGCGTAGGCATGATCTGGCTCGCCGGGTGGCATTCGATCTTTCTGGCCTATCTGGTCTTTGCTGCGATCTGCGCGACATGGTTCAGCCTGCGCCAACCCGAGACCTTGCCCGTCACCGCCCGTCGATCCCTGTCGCTGCCCGCCCTGACAGCGGCCACCAAAGAGATGTTCCGCCACCCCGGAACTCTTGCCTCGATCGCGATCCAGTCGCTGACCTTGGGGATGCTGTTCAGCACCTTGTCGTCTATCCAAGGCATCTTTGACCAGCAGTTCGACCGGGCCAACGGCTTTGCCGCCTGGTTCGCCCTGATTGCCATTGCGTCAATGGGCGGATCTTTCATCAACGCCCGCTATGTCATGACGCTGGGGATGCGGCGCGTGGTGTTTCTGACCTATCTGGGGCAGTTCCTTCTGTCCTTGGTGACTCTGGTCCTGATCAATTTCAATTTGGTGCCGATTGACTGGGCTTTTGCGGCCTTCGTGCTGTGGATCATCGGACTTTTCGCCATGATGGGCACCACCATGGGCAATCTGAACGCCCTGGCATTGGAGCCTTTGGGCCATATCGCCGGCCTTGCCGCCTCGGTCATGTCCAGCATCGCGACCGTGGTGTCCGTCATTCTGGCAATCCCGGTCGGACTGATGTTTGATGGCACCAGCCTGCCACTGATGATCGGTGTGTCGGTTTTTGCCGGTCTGTCGCTGCTGTTGACGCGGTTCGGTTTGGTTGAGGGGCGGATTTGAGCCTTAGGCTTTCGCCTTGCCCAGTTTGACCTTTTCGGCCAGATCACGGGCGATGTTGAAGGCCCCCTTGATCCGCTCACCTTCGGTTTTCATCTCGCCCTGAAGGATGATCTTGGTGCCCTGCACCTTGGCGGCAGCGCCCTGATCACGGATAAATTCGACCAGACCCGCCGGATAGGCGAATTTGTCGTTGTGAAACTGCACTGTGGCGCCCTTTGGCCCGACATCCAGCCGCCGGATCCCGGCGCGTTTGCACATCGCCTTGATCCGCACGATCAGCATCAGCGTGTTAACCTCTTTCGGCAATGGTCCGAAACGGTCGATCATCTCAGCGGCGAAGCCTTCCAACTCGGCCTTGGTGCCAAGAGACGACAGGCGACGGTACAGCCCCAGCCGGATATCAAGATCGGGGATATAGGCATCCGGAATCATCACCGGAACGCCCAGATTGATCGTCGGGGACCAGCCGTCATCCACTGTGGTCAGCCCGGACAATTCGCCGGATTTGATCTTGGCAATCGTCTCTTCCAGCATCTGCTGATACAATTCATACCCGACCTCACGGATATGACCGGACTGTTCCTCGCCCAGCAAATTGCCCGCCCCGCGCAAATCCAGATCATGGCTGGCCAGATTGAACCCGGCCCCAAGGTTGTCCAAAGACACCAGCAGTTTCAAACGCTTAGCGGCTTGCGGCGTGAGGGGAGAGCGCGGCCGCGTGGTCAGATAACAATAGGCCCGCGTCTTGGCGCGCCCCACCCGGCCCCGGATTTGGTACAGCTGCGACAGGCCGAACATATCGGCGCGGTGGATCACCATCGTGTTGGCCGTCGGAATATCCAGACCGGACTCCACGATGGTCGTGGCCAACAGAACATCCGCCTTGCCGTCATAAAAGTCATTCATCCGCTGATCCAGTTCGCCCGCCGGCATCTGGCCATGCGCGATGATATAGCTGACCTCGGGGACATGGGTTTTCAGGAACTCTTCGATATCCGGCAGGTCGGATATCCGCGGCACAACGTAAAAACATTGGCCGCCGCGGTAATGTTCGCGCAACAGCGCCTCGCGGATGGTGATGCCGTCAAATTCGGACACATAGGTGCGGATCGCCAGACGGTCCACCGGCGGCGTTGCGATGATCGACAGATCGCGCACCCCGGTCAGCGACAGTTGCAGCGTGCGCGGGATCGGCGTGGCGGTCAGCGTCAGCACATGCACTTCGGACCGCATTTCCTTTAGCCGTTCCTTGTGCGTCACGCCGAAATGCTGTTCTTCGTCGATGACCAGAAGCCCAAGGTTTTTAAAGCTGATACCTTTGGCCAGAAGCGCATGGGTGCCGACGACGATATCGACGCGCCCTTCTGCCATCATTTCGCGGGTTTGGTTGGCGTCTTTTTGGCTGACGAACCGCGACAGCGTCCGGACAGAGATTGGAAAGCCCCGGAACCGGTCGACAAAGCTGCGGTAATGTTGGCGGGCAAGCAGCGTGGTCGGACAAATCACCGCCACCTGCATCCCGGACAAGGCGGCGACAAAGGCCGCGCGCATCGCAACCTCGGTCTTGCCAAAGCCCACATCGCCCACGACCAACCGGTCCATCGGAGAGCCCTTTTCCAAATCGGCCACCACATCCGAAATGGCGGCCAATTGGTCATCGGTTTCCTGATAGGGGAAGCGGGCGGCAAAAGCCTCCCAAATGGAATGGGGGGCTTCTAGGACGGGGGCGTGACGCAAGGCGCGTTCGGCCGCGATCCGCATCAAGCGGTCCGCGATTTCCTTGATCCGCTGTTTCAGCTTGGCCTTTTTGGCCTGCCAGGCACCGCCGCCCAGCTTGTCCAGCGTCCCCTCTTCATGGCCATAGCGGCTAAGAAGTTCGATGTTTTCGACCGGCAGATACAGTTTGGCGCTTTCGGCATATTCCAAAGACACGCAGGCATGCGGCGCGCCCAGTGCGGTAATCGTCTCCAGCCCCAGATAGCGCCCGACGCCATGTTCGACATGAACCACCAGATCGCCCGGTGTCAGGGTGTCAGCGTCGCGAAGGAAATTGTCGGCTTTGCGTTTCTTGCGGGTTTTGCCGACCATGCGGTCACCCAGAACATCCTGCTCCGAGATGACGACCAAGCCGTCCGACGTGAATCCCGCCTCCAACGGCCAGATCATCAAGAACAGTTTACCCTTACCGTCAGGGATTTCCCGGAAATCCTTGACGTTAATGCCATGCTTTATCTTCTGTTCAGCCAGCAACCCTTGCAACCGTTCCCGCGCGCCTTCGGAAAACGACGCGATCACGACATGGTTGTCTTGAAGTAATGTGCGAAGGTGATCCGCCAAAGCGCCGAAAAGGCTGACATTTTCCTGTTGGCGTTCAGGTGCAAAGCTGCGACCGATCCGCGCGCCTGCATCCAGAACCCCCGGTCCCGGCGATTGCGCCAGTGGGGACAGTTGGATCACCCGGTGGCCAGCCAGCGCACCCTCCCAAGCCGCGTCGTCCAGATACAGCAACCCCGGCGCGACTGGCTTGTTGACCGAATCCATTCGCCCGCGCGCCG
>JANNBI010000169.1:0-5954 GCA_031385345.1 Paracoccaceae bacterium
TCCAACTGGCGCGCAGGTCGCGGCGGCCCTGTCCCATGTCTGATCCGACCTTGGTGCACAGCACGATCTTGTCGCGGCTGCCACGGGCCTTCATCCAGCGACCGATGATCTTTTCGCTGTCGCTGTCATTGCCCGGCACCCAGCGCGAATAGACATCCGCCGTGTCGATGGCGTTGAAACCTTCGGCAACAAAGGCGTCCAGCACGGCAAAGGACGTCGGCTCATCCGCGGTCCAACCAAAGACATTGCTGCCCAAGACAAAGGGTTCAATCCACAGGCCCGACTGGCCCAACGCGCGTTTCATGGTCAGATCCCCCTATTCGCCACGCCGAACGATGGCTTCCAGATCAATCGGCGGGTCGATATCCTTGACCACCACCGGCTTTTCGGGCGGCTTGACGATCAAGGGCAGCATTTCGGTGCCGGTGGCGCTGGCGCCGTGGCCCTCGGGCGGTTCACGCCATGACAGGGTATCAAAGCCCGAGCAGTTGGAGCAGATCGGCGCCCATTGCGCGTGGATCGCCTGACAATTGTCGCAGCACCATTGCGGGCCGCGCGGGGCGGTCAGGGCCTTTGTCAGCCAACCGCGCACCACCGCGTCGTCGGACCCTTCACCACGTTCAATCGCTGCCATGATGGTCAGGCCGCGTTGGGTCGGGTGTTTGGTCGCCAGATCCCCCAAGGCGCGCCGGGCCGAGGGGAAGTTTTCGGCGGCGATGTTCAGTTCGGCCAGCAGCAGTTTGGTTTCGGCATGGTCAGGCTGGCCAGTGGTCAGGGTGGCAAAGCGTTTCAGGCGGGGAAGCGGGTCTTCCTCTGGTTCAATCTCGGCAAAGGCGGCGGCAAGGTCGGGATGGGGCTGCGCCTCCCATGCCTTTTTCAGCACGCGGGTGGCGTTCTTTTTGTCACCCACAAGGATATAGCTGCGCGCTGCCATAGCCGCCGCCGGGATCAGATCGGGCGACATCTTGTTGGCGGCGATAGCGGCCTCGCGGGATTCGATCGTGGCGTTTTCGTCCAGAACCCCCTTGGCCTGTTGCAGGGCCAGCACCGCATCGCGGCGTTTGTAGACGTCCTTGGGCAGATAGCCGCCCTTTTGCTTGGCTTTCAGGGTTTCCCGCGCGCCCGTCCAATCTGACGATTCCGACTGCAATTTCAGCAGGATATCCTGCGTCTCACTGTGGCGCGGCTTCATCGCAAAGGCCTTTTCGGCCAAGGCCAGCGCGGTAAAGGTATCGCCCTCGGCCAGCTTTTGTTTCATCAGGCCACGGATGCCGACAAAGCGGGTGTCGGGATTGCCCAGCAGGGATTTATAGGCCTCGGTCGCCTTTTGGCCGTCGCCGATCACCTCGGCGGCCTGAGCCACCAGCAGGGTCGTCAATTCGGGCTGGTCCAGATATTTCTGCGCCCGCTGGGCCTTTATCAGGGCCAGCCGCCCCTCGCCCGCGGCCAGCGCGATCATGCCGTCGCTAACCGCCTGATAGCCGCGCTTTTCGCGGTTGCGGTCGAAATAGCGCGAAATGGCCGTCTCATCCCCGGTCAGAAAGCGCAGGGTGGCCAAAAGCAGGCCCAGAACCTTCAGGATGCCCCAGGTCAGGATCAAAAGCGCAATGCCGGCGATGACCAACTGCAAAGGGCCAAGGCTGAACTCCCATCCGGCCAGCGCGACGCGCATGGTGCCGCCCATGTCCAACAGGATGGCAGCCCCCAGACTAAGCGCGGCGACAAGCACCACGAAGAACAGGACTTTGGCGACGGTCCACAGCATCACAGACCCAACTCTTGCGACAGGGTGGTCAGGGCGGTTTGCGCCGCCTGACGCTGATCCGCGCCAAGTTGCCAGCTCGCCATGGCGGTTTTGGCAATGTCGGGCAGGGCGTCAAGTTCGGCCAAAGTGGCGGGAACGTCGCCTGCGGTCAGCGCCGCCTCGGCCCGCGACAAGATTGCGTCGGGGTCAGCGCCATCACGCGCGGTCAGCGATCTGGCGCCGACCTGCGTGCGCAGGAACGACAGCGCGCGGTCGGTCCAGCCGTCGCCCATATCGGCCTTCAGCGCTGCATCCAGCGCCATCCGTGCCGCGTCGGGAAAGCTGTCTTGCAGTGATTTCAGGCTGGGCAGGCCAGCGGCATTGGCGACCAAAGCCTCTGGCAGGGCGACACCCTCCAGTGCGGTCAGGGCGCTGCCAAAGGCGGCACCCGAATCCAGCGCGGCGCTGATCTGCAACAGGGCGGCGCGTTGGGCGGATTTCGCGGCCGTCTCGGACGCGCTGGTTTGCATGGCTTCGGCGGCGGCCATTGCAGCGTCAAGTTTCGCCTGCAAGGCGGCGCTGGCCGCATCGACCTGCGTCTGCGCGACGCCGGTGGATTTCAGGGTAAACACCTCGGCCTGAAGGGCGGCAAGGGCGGCGGCATCCGCGCCGGACAGGCTGCCCACGGGCCGCTGTTCCAGCGCCGCGATGCGGGTCTCAACGGCACCCAGATCGGGGGCGGCGGTGTTGGCGACCTGGGTTTCAAGTGCGTCCAACCGTGCAGCCAGATTGGCGCTGTCGCCTTGCGGCTGCGCGGCCAAGGCAGCGCGCAGATTGGCCACTTCGGCCTGAAGGGCGGACATCTGTTCGACGCTTGGCCCCGCAGCCGACCCGCCCAGATAGCCCGCCAGCGGCAGATATTGCGCCAGTCCAAAGCCCAGACCCGCCGCGATTACCCCGCCCAGAACCGGACCTGCCCAGCCGGATTTTCGGACGGGTTGCGGTGCGCCGCGCGCATCCTCGGCCAGGGCCGGACTCGCGCGGTCAGGTTCGGGCAGGACGGTTTCGACGGGCTCATCAGAGGAACTGTCGGACATAGGGGCACTTTCCAGCGGGCGCTGACCGATCTGGCCGCGCCTTCGCTACAGACTAATGTGCGCGCGCGCGAAGGTTCAAGACAAAGCACCCGAATTAAGCGCCCAAGCGACGATTTCCAGCATCCCATCGGCGTCTGGCCGCTTAGCGATGCGGCGTTGGCGGGCGGGAATTGCGCTGGCGGCCCGGTCCACGGCGGCGCTAAGGCTGAGGAGGGTCAGGGGGGCCGTTGCCGGGGTCAGAACTTCGGCCAGTCGCGCGGCGGATCGGGGAGAGAAGATTGGCAGCAGGACCGGGCGCGTTTCGGTCAGCGCGGCAAGCGCAGGCGCGGTCAAGGGCAGGGGGGTCAGGTCATAAACCACCGCCTCGGACAGGGTGAACCCGGCGGCGCGCAGAATGCCCGCAACATCGCCTTTGGTGCTGCGTCCGTGCAGATGCCACAGGTGGCGCGGCCCGTCGACACTGATGAGGGCGATCAGATCCGCCGCATCGCCCGCAGCTGAGATGGCGCGAAACCCGGCGCGTTCGGCGGCCTCGGCGGTCTGGTTGCCGACGCAATAGGCCGTCCCTGTCAGTCCTGAAGACGTGGCCGCCAATACGGCGTTCTGCGAGGTAAAGATCAGCGCGTCAGGGTCGCCCGGTGGCCGGGTCCAGTCCAACATCTGCACCTTTTGCAGCGGGCTGATCGAAACCTCTAGCGTCGGATGCGCCACGGCCAGACGCGCGGCAAAGCGGGCCGACGCCAGGGCCGGGCGGGTCAACAGGATAAGGGGCGGCGGTCCGGGTGGCATGTCTTGTCGCTGCATGCGGTAACTGCTACCCCGAACCACCGCGATAGGGCAACTGATGACACGGACACTTACCTTTCTGGGACTGGAATCCAGTTGCGACGACACCGCCGCCGCCGTGGTGCGCCATGTCGAAGGGGCGGTGCCTGAAATCCTGTCCTCGGTCGTTGTTGGCCAGACCGAGTTGCATGCGGCCTTTGGTGGCGTGGTGCCGGAAATCGCTGCGCGCGCCCATGTGGAAAAGCTGGATCACTGTGTGGAGGCGGCATTGGCGCAGGCCGGGTTGACCCTTGACGCGCTGGACGGCGTTGCGGTGACGGCGGGGCCGGGGTTGATCGGTGGGGTGTTGTCGGGGGTGATGCTGGCCAAGGGGATATGCGCGGCAACCGGCCTGCCGCTGGTCGGGGTCAACCACCTTGCCGGCCATGCCCTGACGCCCCGCCTGACCGACAGCCTGCCCTTTCCCTATCTGATGCTGCTGGTCTCGGGCGGGCATTGCCAGTTCCTGATCGCCAAGGGCCCCGACCTGTTTGTGCGGCTGGGCGGCACGATTGACGATGCCCCCGGCGAGGCGTTTGACAAGACCGCCAAGCTGTTGGGCCTGCCCCAACCCGGTGGCCCGGCGGTGGAGCGTGAGGCCGCATTGGGCGACCCGAAACGCTGGGCCTTTCCGCGTCCGCTGCTGGCGCAACCGGGGTGCGACCTGTCGTTTTCGGGACTGAAAACCGCCTTGCTGCGGGCGCGCGACGCGATCGTCGCGGACAAGGGTGGCATAACGGTGCAAGATCGCCGCGACCTTTGCGCCGGGTTTCAGGCAGCGGTGGCGGATGTGCTGACGGAAAAATCCCGTCGCGCGATCGAAGTGTACCGCGATCTTTCCCCTGCTGAACCGGCCCTTGCCGTGGCCGGGGGGGTGGCGGCCAATCAGGCGATCCGCTCGCGGCTGATGGATCTGTGCCAGACCAGCGGCTTGCAGTTTGTTGCCCCGCCCTTGGCGCTGTGTACCGACAATGCCGCGATGATCGCCTGGGCCGGGATCGAACGTTTCCGCGCCGGGCTGGTCGATGATTTCACCCTTGCCGCACGGCCACGCTGGCCCCTGGACTTGACCGCGCAGCCGATGATCGGGTCGGGCAAAAAGGGGGCCAAGGCATGATCGGCGTTGTCGGATCGGGCGCTTTTGGCACGGCCTTGGCGGTGGCTTTGGCGCGTGAGGGGCAGGCGGTGACCCTGTGGGCGCGCGATGCCGGACAGGTGGCCGACATGACCCGCACCCGGCGCAACGATGCGCGCCTGCCGGGGGTGATCCTGCCCGACAGCATCCAAGTGACCGCCGATCTTGCAGATCTGGCCGGGGTATCGGCCCTGCTTCTGGCGCTGCCGATGCAGGTGCTGGGGGGCTTTTTGGCGTCGGCTCGGATCAGCGCCCCGGCGATGGTGGCTTGCTGCAAAGGGGTCGATCTGATCCATCTGACCGGACCAGCCACGCTGATCCGCGCCGCGCGACCGGATGTGATGGCCGCGATCCTGACCGGCCCGTCCTTTGCCGCTGACATCGCGCGTGGATTGCCGACCGCGCTGACGCTGGCGGGCGGGGATGAGGCGCTGCAACATCTGTTGTCCACGCCGACCCTGCGTCTGTACCGCACCGAAGATGTGATCGGGGCGGAACTGGGCGGCGCTTTGAAAAACGTCATCGCCATCGCGGCGGGGGTGGTGATGGGGGCGAGCTTGGGCGATTCCGCGCGCGCCGCCCTGATGACCCGCGGTTATGCCGAAATGACCCGTCTGGCGCTGTCCTTGGGCGCGCGCGGCGAAACACTTGCCGGCTTGTCGGGCTTTGGCGATCTGGTCTTGACCTGCACCTCGGCCCAGTCGCGCAATTTCCGCTTTGGTCAGGCCTTGGGCGCGGGTCAGCCCTTTGACACCTCGGTCACCGTTGAAGGCGCGGCCACCGCCCATGCCGTGGCGAAGCTGGCCGCACAAAAGGGCATCGACATGCCGATCACCACAATGATTTCGGCCCTTGTCACCCAGACCATCACCCTGCCGCAGGCGATCCACGCCCTGCTGTCCCGCCCCCTTAAACAGGAGTAGCCCATGCGCGTCGCGCTGATCTGCCACGACAAACCCGACCATCTGCAAACCCGCCTGGACAACCGCGCCGCCCATCTGGAGCATATCCAGACCTCGGGCGTGGTGGAAATGGCAGGGCCGTTTCTGGCACCCGATGGCGGGATGACGGGGTCGCTTCTGGTGCTGAACGTGGAAACCTTGGCGCAGGCGCAGGACTGGGCCGCCGCCGATCCCTATGCCAAGGCGGGGCT
>JANNBI010000024.1:0-6701 GCA_031385345.1 Paracoccaceae bacterium
GCTTTGGCAAAGGGCGGGCGGGCAAGGCCAGCGATCTGGAGCGGCTGGGGCGCGACCACGGGTTCACGGTCACGATTGCCGATCTGGTGATGGACGGCGACCGCGAGGTTTCGTCGACCGCGATCCGTACCGCGCTGGCGCAGGGCGACCCGCGCACCGCCGCCGCCATGCTGGGGCATTTGCATCGCATCGAGGGCGAGGTCATTCACGGCGAAAAGCGCGGGCGGGAATTGGGATATCCCACCGCCAACATGTCGATCGCCGGGCTGCATCTGCCGAAATTCGGCGTCTATGCGGTGAAAGTGGATGTGCTGACCGGGCCGCATACCGGATCCTATCAGGGGGCGGCTAGCCTTGGCATCCGGCCACAATTCGGCGGCGACATTCCCAATCTTGAAACCTTCTTTTTCGACTTCAAGGGCGATCTTTATGGCCACCATCTGTCGGTGGCGCTGGTGGAATATCTGCGCCCCGAGATGAAGTTTGATGGGCTGCCGGGGCTTTTGGACCAGATGGCGGCGGATTGTGCGCGGGCGCGTGAAATCCTTGCGGCGGCCTGAACCGGCGATTTCCGCGCGACCCTTCGTGACCGACAGATTTTTCGCGGATCGGTCGTGGCGGACCTTTCCTTTTTGCCTTTGTCGCCGCAGGTTGCCGGGATGACTGATCTGCGTCCGAAATTCTGGGAAACGATCCCGCTGTCCAAAATGACCGCCCCCGAGTGGGAGGCTTTGTGCGACGGCTGCGGCAAATGCTGTCTGCAAAAGCTGGAATATGAGGATACAGGCGAGGTCGAATATACGCGCATCGCCTGCAAGCTTTTGGACGGTGAATCCTGCCGTTGCGCGAAATATGAGACAAGGCACCAGTATGTGCCCGACTGCGTGCGGCTGTCGCCCAAGACCCTGCCCAAGATCGCCTATTGGCTGCCAAAAACCTGCGCCTACAAGCTGCTGCACGAAGGCTATGAGCTACCGCTGTGGCATCCGCTGATCACCGGTGATCCCGACTCGGTTCACAAGGCGGGGGTGTCGGTGCAGGGCTGGACGATCCCGGAATTTGAGGTGCCAGAGGATGACTGGGACCAATATACCATCGAGGAAGAGCTGTAATGTGGTTCACATCGGACAATGCGTCGGGGGCGGCGCCTGAGATCATGGCGGCACTTGCCCGCGCGAATGACGGCTATGACCGCAGCTACGGGGCGGATGCGATCATGGACCGGGTGCGGGGCCAGATCCGTGCGGTGTTTGAAGCGCCCGAGGCGGCGGTCTATCTGGTCAGCACCGGGACGGCGGCCAATGCGCTGGCGCTGGCGCTGTATGCCCAGCCCTGGACGACGGTGGTGTCACACCGCGATGCCCATATCGCGGTGGATGAATGCGGCGCACCGGAGTTTTATACCGCCGGGGCAAAGATGGTCGGCGTGGGCGGCGATCATGGCAAGATGACGCCTGCGGGGCTGGAGCAGGCTTTGGCGGGGATTGGCGGCGGGGGCGTGCATGGTGTGCAGCACGGCGTCGTGTCGATCACCAATGTGACCGAGGCGGGGACGGTCTATACCCCCGCCGAGGTGGCCGATCTGGTGCGGGTGGCCAAGGTGCGGGGGATGCCCTGCCATCTGGACGGCGCGCGCTTTGCCAATGCGCTGGTGGCCACGGGGGCCACGGCGGCGCAGATGACCTGGAAGGCCGGGATCGACGTGGTGTCTTTTGGCGGCACGAAGAATGGCTGTCTGGGGGTCGAGGCGGTGGTGATCTTTGACCCCGCGAAGGCTTGGGAATTTGAGTTGCGGCGCAAGCGGGCCGGGCATCTGACATCAAAACACCGGTTTTTGTCGGCGCAGATGGAGGCCTATCTGACCGATGATCTGTGGCTGCGTCTGGCCGCGCAAGCCAACGCGATGGGCGCGGCGCTGGTCAAGGGGCTGGCCGGGATCGACGGCGCGCGGGTTTTGCATCCGGTGCAGGCCAATATGCTGTTCCCGGAATGGTCCCCCGGCACCCATGCGCGGGCCGAGGCGAAGGGGGCGATGTATTATCAGTTCCCCGCCGCACCGGGCCGTGAGGCGGCGAGGTTGGTGGCCAGTTGGTCCACCACGCAGGCCGATGTCGACGGGATGATCGCCGCCCTGACGCCCTAAGCCGCGTCGAGGTGGCGTTGCAGGGTCGGGGCCACCGCGCCGGCATGGGTGATCGTCACCATATGCCCAGCGCCCGGCACCACAAGCCGCTGGCTGCGCGGCAGGCGGGCGATCAGGGCGGCATGGACGGCGGCCACGATGGGCGGGCTTTGCGCTCCTTCGACGAACAGCACGGGAACCTGCACCGCCTCCAACCCACCGGGGCGCAGCAGCTGCGCCTGATCATCCAGAAGCGTGGGGTTTTGCGCGGCGATGAGGCCGATCCGGTCCTGCATATAGGCGCGGGTGCGGGTGGGCAGGTCGTCCAGACCGTCGCCCGTCCCCCAATCGCCGTGGAACATGCGCAGCGCCTCCTCTGGCTTGCCAGCCGCGATAAGGGCGGCAAAGTCCAGATGGCGGGCGCGGAAGGGGGCATAGGCGGGGTCCATCGCGGCCCCGGCGGCGGCGAAAAGGACGGGTTCCACCAAGGTCAGGCTGCGCACCAGATCGGGGCGATCCAGCGCGATGCGCAGCGCCAGCGTGCCGCCAAAGCTGTGACCGAACAGGTCAACGGCGGCCCCCTGCCCGACATATTCGGCCACCGCGACGGATTCCTGCACCGCCTGATCATGCAGGGGCTGGCTGCGGTCCCAAGGGCTGCCCTTGCCATGTTCGGGCTGATCGGGGGCGTAGATCGTTATCCGCCGCATCAAGGAGGCCAGACCCGACCACGCCCCGCCATGCGCCAGAGAACAATGCAGCGCCACAACCGGGCGCGCGGCCCCGCAGTCAAAGATGCGGGTCGGGGGCAAGGGCGGGGGCAGGCTGTCTGTGGGCATGGGAACATCCTTGGCGAACCGCGCCCTAATGGCCCGATTTGTCGTGCAGGTGCAAGGAATTCCGCTGTGGACTGCGGCCAAAGCCGGGGCATTTCATGAAATCGTCATCCGGGCGACCGGGGCGTGTTTGCAAGCCCGCCGTCGGGTGCTAAGCCCGTGGCAGCCCCGAATCTGGCCCAATCGGAGACCCCATGGCGTCCTTGACCGAACCGAAACTGATCACCGGCAATGCGAATGTGACCCTGTCCAAAGCCATCGCGCGGCGGATGTCGATGCACCGGGGATCGCAGGTAAACCTTGTGGATGCCCGGATTGAGCGGTTCAACGATCAGGAAATTTTCGTCGAAGTGTTCGAGAATGTGCGCGGCGAGGATATGTATATCATCCAGCCGACATCGAACCCGGCGAATGACAACCTGATGGAATTGCTGATCATGACCGACGCGCTGCGCCGGTCCTCGGCGGCGCGGATCACGGCGGTCATTCCCTATTTCGGCTATGCCCGGCAGGACCGGCGGTCCAAGGCGCGCACGCCGATTTCCGCCAAACTGGTGGCGAACCTGATCACCCAAGCCGGGGTGGACCGGGTTTTGACGCTGGACCTGCACGCGGCGCAGATCCAGGGGTTTTTCGATATTCCGGTGGACAACCTGTATGCCTCACCCGTGTTTGCGTTGGATATCGAACATCATTTCAAAGGTGCGAAAAGCGATCTGATGGTGGTGTCGCCCGATGTGGGTGGCGTGGCGCGGGCGCGCGAACTGGCCAAGCGGATCGGAGCACCCTTGGCCATCGTTGACAAGCGGCGCGAAAAGGCCGGAGAGATTGCCGAGATGACGGTGATCGGCAATGTTCAGGGCAAGAAATGCATCATCGTCGATGACATTTGCGACACTGCGGGGACGCTGTGCAAGGCCGCCGAAGTGCTGATCGAAAATGGCGCGACCGAGGTGCATTCCTATATCACGCATGGGGTGCTTTCAGGCCCGGCGGTGGAGCGGGTGCAAAACTCGGTGATGAAATCGCTGGTGATCACGGATTCGATCGAGCCGACCGAGGCGGTGCGCAACTGCGCCAATATTCGGATCGTGCCGACCGCACCGATGTTTGCCCAAGCGATCCTTAACATCTGGGGCGGCATGTCGGTGTCGTCGCTGTTTGAAACCGAGACTTTGGTGCCGATTTACGAAGGCATGTATCAGCGCGATTAGGCGCGGTTACTGCACGTCCCAGGCGTCGTCGTCCGGGGCGGCGCCAAGGGCCGTCCATTCGACGCGGATACGCGCGATGCGGGTGTCGCCCCAGGTGCGAAACACGATATGAAAGCCTTCGGCGGTGATGCGTTCGGCGGAAATGTCGGCGCGGGCGTTGTGTTTGTGGTCGATGTCCCACATCGAGATGCCCACCATAACCGCCGGAATATCGGAAAATTTGTCTTTGAACAGGACGATATGGCGGTTTTCGCGGTCGCCTTGCCCGGTCCACATGATGCCATCGTCGGCATAATCGGAAAACAGCACCCGAGAGCCTTGTTGGATCGCCAGCGACCCCGCAGAAACACGCTTCATATGATGGCCCCTTTGGACCCAATTTATTGAAGAAATCAGGCAATAAAAGGGAAATAAAATGGAAAAAGCCCCGAGGGTTCGGGGCTTTTCGATAGCTTTGGGCGGTTAATGGCCCGCTGCGGCCTTCATTGCCAACAGATCGGCAACAACCTTGTCGGCAGCATCCTTGTCCGACATGACCGCCGCCGCTTCGCAGCCATCGGCCACCAGCGCGTCGATCAGTGCCGGGGTCGCCTCTTCCAGAAGGATCGCGCGTTCGGCCAGAACCGAAACGCCAGTCGCTGAAATCTCGGCAAAACCGCCGGTCACGACATAGGATTTGACCCCATCGGTGCCAATGGCCTTCAGGATGCCGGGACGAAGGGTGGTGATGGTGGGGGCATGCCCCTCCATCGCGGTCAGATCACCATCTGCGCCGGGGATCTGCACCTCGGTCGCCACGAGCGACGCAAGGCGACGTTCGGGCGAGACAAGGTCGAATTGCAGAGTGCCTGCCATGATGCCCCCTTAGGCCGCAGCCGCAGCAAGACGCTGCGCCTTGGCTTTCACATCCTCGATGTCGCCAACCATGTAGAAGGCGGCTTCGGGGAGGTGGTCATATTCGCCGGCAACCACGGCCTTGAAGGACGCGATGGTCTTTTCCAGCGGAACCTGAACGCCGTCAGAGCCGGTAAAGACCTTGGCCACGTCGAAGGGCTGCGACAGGAAACGTTCCAGTTTGCGGGCGCGGGCGACGGCGGTCTTGTCGTCTTCGGACAACTCGTCCATGCCAAGGATGGCGATGATGTCTTGCAGCGACTTGTAGCGTTGCAGCACCTTTTGCACGTCGGTCGCGACCTTGTAATGCTCTTCTCCGATGATCAGCGGGTCCAGAAGGCGCGAGGTCGACCCCAGCGGGTCCACGGCCGGATAGATGCCCTTTTCCGAGATCGAGCGGTCCAGAACCGTCGTCGCGTCAAGGTGCGCGAACGAGGTGGCGGGCGCGGGGTCGGTCAAGTCATCGGCCGGAACATAGACGGCCTGCACCGAGGTGATGGAGCCGTTCTTGGTCGAGGTGATGCGTTCCTGCATCATGCCCATGTCGGTCGCCAGCGTCGGCTGATAGCCCACGGCAGACGGGATCCGGCCCAACAAAGCCGACACTTCGGAACCGGCTTGGGTAAAGCGGAAGATGTTGTCGACAAAGAACAAAACGTCAGCGCCGGTTTCGTCGCGGAACTGTTCTGCCATGGTCAGACCGGACAGCGCGATGCGCATCCGTGCGCCCGGCGGTTCGTTCATCTGGCCATAAACCAGCGCGATTTTGGATTTCGACATGTCTTCCAGGTCGATAACGCCGGATTCGATCATCTCGTGGTACAGGTCGTTGCCTTCACGGGTCCGCTCGCCCACGCCGGCGAACACCGACACGCCCGAGTGAACCTTGGCGATGTTGTTGATCAATTCCATGATCAAAACGGTCTTGCCAACGCCCGCGCCGCCAAAGAGGCCGATCTTGCCGCCCTTGGTGTAGGGGGCCAGAAGGTCGATCACCTTGATGCCGGTCACAAGGATCTGGCTTTCGGTGGCCTGTTCGGCAAAGCCGGGGGCCGCGCGGTGGATCGACCGGGTTTCCGTGGCGTTGACCGGGCCGCGTTCGTCCACGGGTTCCCCGATGACGTTCATGATGCGGCCAAGGGTGGCCTTGCCGACCGGAACCTGGATCGGGCTGCCGGTGTCCGACACCGCGGCGCCGCGGACCAGACCTTCGGTTGCGTCCATAGCAACCGCGCGCACGGTGTTTTCGCCAAGGTGCTGGGCCACTTCAAGGACCAGTTTCTTGCCGTTGTTGTCGGTGATCAATGCGTTCAGAATTGCGGGAAGGTCGCCCGTGAACTGCACGTCAACCACGGCGCCGATCACCTGAGTGACCTTGCCTGCCGCAGCCGCGCTTTGGGGTGCTTTTGCCATGTTGTTTCTCCAGTTCGTCAGAGCGCTTCCGCGCCCGAAATGATTTCGATAAGCTCTTTGGTGATCGCAGCCTGGCGCGAGCGGTTGTAGATGGTCGTGTATTTGGTGATCATCTCGCCTGCGTTGCGCGTCGCATTGTCCATCGCGCTCATCCGGGCCCCTTGTTCGGAGGCCCCGTTTTCCAGTAGGGCGGTAAAGATCTGCGTGGCCACGCCGCGCGGC
>JANNBI010000219.1:0-13914 GCA_031385345.1 Paracoccaceae bacterium
GGTGATCTATCGCAACTGCGCCCCGGCGGGGCCGCTGCTGCAATCCCTGCTGGACCGGGTGCCCAAGGACCGCCTGCGCACGATAGATTTCATCGTGCGGCTGAACGCGCAACTGGCGTCCGAAATCGGCTATGTCATCCGAATGGAACCGGGGGTGCAATCGCCCGAGGAAACGCTGGGGCTGGCGCTGGGATCGTGCCGCGATACCAGTTGGTTGCTGGTCGAAGCGTTGCGTCATCTGGGTTTCGCCGCGCGCTTCGTCTCGGGCTATCTGATCCAGTTGAAACCTGATCTGGTGGCGGTGGACGGCCCGCAGGGCACCACGACCGATTTCACCGATCTGCACGCTTGGTGCGAGGTTTATTTGCCGGGCGCGGGCTGGATCGGGCTGGACCCGACCTCTGCCTTTTGACCGGCGAAAGTCATATTCCTTTGTCCGCCACGCCGCATTATTCCAACGCCGCGCCGATTTCGGGCATGGCGAGTTACGCCGAAGTGTCGTTCGATTTCGCCATGACGGTGACGCGAAGCGCCGAGCATCCGCGCATCACCAAACCGTTTTCCGAAGCGGCATGGGCCGATCTGAATGTGCTGGGTCAAAAGGTTGATGCGGCCCTGTCTGCGGGCGATGTGCGGCTGACCATGGGGGGCGAGCCGACCTTTATCGCCATCGACGATTTTGAGGCCGAGGAATGGAACACGGCTGCCGTCGGCCCGACCAAACGGATCTTTGCCGATGCGTTGATCCGCAAGCTTCAGACCCGGTTTGCGCCGGGGGGATTTCTGCATTACGGCCAAGGCAAATGGTATCCCGGTGAGACTCTGCCGCGCTGGACCTTCAGCCTGTACTGGCGCCGCGATGGCAAGCCGATCTGGCACAACCCCGACCTGATCGCGCCCGAGGTGACGGGCAAGGTGGCCACGCCGCAGCAGGCATCGGACCTGCTGGGCACGATTGCGCAAACCCTTGGCCTGCCAGTGGAAAACGTGGTTCCGGCCTATGAGGATCCGGCGGAATGGATCGTCAAGGAAGGCAATCTGCCGGAAAACGTGACGCCGCAAAACTCTAAACTCAACGACCCAGAGGAGCGTAACCGCATCGCGCGGGTGTTTGCGCGCGGGCTGACCGAACCTTCGGGCTTTGTGCTGCCGGTGCAGCGCTGGCAGTCCCGCGCGGCGCAGACCTGGGTGTCGGAAAAATGGGCGCTGCGGCGCGGGCATCTGCTGTTGGTACCGGGCGACAGTCCGGTCGGGTACCGCCTGCCTTTGGGGTCGCTGCCGCATGTGCCTGCCGCCAGCTATCCCCATATCCACCCCGCCGACCCGATGGAGGAACGCGGCGATCTGCCGGATTTCACCCCCGACCAGCACCGGCAGGAAAAGGCCGCCTTCACCGCGTCCGAGGCTGTGCAGGACCGCCGCGAACAGGTGATTTCCGATGTTGTGGGTTCTGTGCGCACCGCGATTTCGGTGGAACCGCGCGACGGGCGGCTGTGCGTGTTCATGCCGCCGGTCGAGCGGGTTGAAGATTATCTGGAACTGGTCGCGGCGGCCGAGGCGGCGGCGAAAAAGCTGGGTCTGCCGGTGCATATCGAAGGCTATGGCCCCCCCAACGATCCGCGCCTGAACGTGATCCGCGTCGCGCCCGATCCCGGCGTGATCGAGGTGAATATCCACCCCGCGCACAGCTGGGACGAGGTGGTGGCGACGACGGAAGCGGTTTACGAAGAGGCCCGCCAACTGCGGCTTGGGGCTGACAAGTTCATGATCGACGGCAAGCATACCGGCACCGGTGGTGGCAACCATGTGGTGGTGGGCGGGGTGACGCCCGCCGACAGCCCCTTCCTGCGGCGTCCCGATCTGCTGGCCAGTCTGATCCTGCATTGGCAGCGCCATCCCAGCCTGTCCTATATGTTTTCGGGGCTGTTCATCGGCCCGACCTCGCAGGCGCCGCGCATTGACGAGGCGCGGATGGATGCGCTGTACGAGTTGGAGATTGCCTTGGCGCAGATCCCGGTTCCGGGCGTTGGGCCCGCCCCCGCCCCGTGGCTGGTGGACCGGTTGTTGCGCAATCTGCTGGTCGATGTGACCGGCAACACCCACCGCGCCGAGATCTGCATCGACAAGCTGTATTCGCCCGATGGCCCCACGGGGCGGCTGGGTCTGGTGGAATTCCGCGGCTTTGAAATGCCGCCGAACCCTCGCATGTCCTTGGCGCAGCAACTGCTGATCCGGGCGATCATCGCGCGGATGTGGGCGGCGCCGCTGAAGGGCAATCTGACGCGCTGGGGCACCAATCTGTCCGACCGCTTCATGCTGCCGCATTTCGTCTGGGCTGATTTCCTTGAGGTTCTGGCCGACCTGCGCCAGCACGGCTTTGATCTGAACCCTGAATGGTTCGAGGCGCAGGCCGAATTCCGCTTCCCCTTCTGCGGTGAGGTGACGGTCGAAGGGGTGACGCTGGAACTGCGGCAGGCGCTAGAGCCTTGGCATGTCCTGGGCGAAACCGGGGCCATCGGCGGCACGGTGCGTTATACAGACAGCTCGGTCGAACGCTTGCAGGCCAAGCTGAGCGGCGGCGATCCAGGGCGCTATGTCGTGACCTGCAACCAGCGGCGGATTCCGATGCAGGCGACGGGCACGGCGGGGGTGTCGGTGGCGGGGGTGCGGTTCAAGGCTTGGCAACCGCCCTTGGCCTTGCATCCGGTGTTGCCGGTCAACGCGCCTTTGACCTTTGACATCTATGACACCTGGACGGGCCGGGCGCTGGGCGGCTGCACCTATCACGTCGCCCATCCCGGTGGGCGCAGCTATGACACCTTTCCGGTCAACAGTAACGAGGCCGAGGCGCGACGCCTTGCCCGGTTCGAACCGCACGGTCATACTGCCGGGTTCTACGAGCCTGCCCCCGAAACCCCGCACCCAGAGTTCCCGATGACCCTTGATCTGCGCCGCGCCGCCCGCATGTGATGGCAAAGAAGGCCAAGACCCCAAAGGTCGATACCCAGCTTTTCGCGGGCTATCGCCCGATTCCCGGTGTGCCGGATGAATTGGTCGATGCGCAGGGCGCGATGCGTCCGGGCTGGGCAGGGCTGATCGGGCATATGTCCGGGCTGACGCCTGCCGAACTTGCCGAAGCCTTTGCGCGCGGCGATCAGCATCTGGCCGATTCGGGGGTGTTCTTTCGCAAATATGGCGACAAGACCGGGGCGGGGCGCGACTGGCCGTTCAGCGCCGTGCCGATCATCCTGACCGAGGCGGAATGGGGCGATATCTCGGCCGGGTTGATCCAGCGCGCCGATCTGCTGGAACAGGTCGTGGCCGATATTTATGGTGACAACCGGCTGGTGGCCGAAGGGCATCTGCCCGCCAGTCTGATCGCGGAAAACCCCGAATGGCTGCGGCCACTGGTGGGGGTGCGGCCCCGGTCGGGGCATTATCTGCATTTCATGGGGTTTGAGATCGGGCGCGGCCCGGATGGCGGCTGGTGGGTGCTGTCGGACCGCACGGATGCGCCCTCTGGCGCGGGATTCGCGCTGGAAAACCGGGTCGCGGCAACGCGGGTTTTCCCCGAGGTTTACGGCCAGACCAATGTGCATCGGCTGGCGGGTTTCTTTCGCGCCTTTCGGGACGCGCTGGAAAAGCTGCGCCGGGACCCCGGATCACGGGTGGGCATCCTGACGCCGGGGGCGTTGACCGACACTTATTACGAACAGGCCTATATCGCGCGCTATCTGGGTATGACCTTGCTGGAGGGTGAGGATCTGACGGTCGAAAACGGCCAGCTTTGGGTGCGCACTGTCGAAGGTCTGGCCCCGGTCGAGGTGCTGTGGCGGCGGATGGACGGGATATGGGCCGACCCGCTGGAACTGCGCGAGGACAGCCAGTTGGGAACGCCGGGGCTGATTTCAGCGGTCCGGCAAGGCCATGTGTCGATGGTCAACGCGCTGGGCGTGGGGGTTCTGGAAACCCAGGCGCTGATGGCGTTCTTGCCCAAGATCTCTCGGGTTCTGACGGGCAAGGGGCTGTTGATCCCCAATGTGGCAACCTGGTGGTGTGGCCAGCCCACCGAGTTGGCGCATGTGCTGGCCCATGCCGCCCGCATGATGATCGGCCCGGCGATGGCAACGCGGATGCCGTTTGAAACCGCGGCGGTTCATGCGATTGCCGGGCGGATGCGGGGCAGCGATGATGCCGATCTGCACGATTGGCTGGCGGACAATGCCGGCGGGCTGGTGGGCAAGGAACTGGCCACCCTGTCCACCACGCCGGTCTATGAAAACGGTGCGCTGGTGCCGCGCCCGATGACGCTGCGGGTTTTCCTTGCGCGCACGCCGGACGGCTGGCAGGTCATGCCCGGCGGATTTGCCCGCATCGGGGCCAGCACCGACACCACGGCAATCTCGATGCGGCACGGCGGCACGGTGGCCGATGTCTGGGTGGTCAGCGACACGCCGGTCAATCCGGTGTCGATGCTGGAACCGCTGCCAAGCGGCTTTGCCCGCGCCAAGGCCGATCCTTTGCCCAGCCGTGCGGCGGATAATCTGTTCTGGCTGGGTCGCTATATCGAACGCACCGAGGGGCTGTTGCGGCTGGTGCGCGCCTATAACAGCCGTCTGGACGAGGCGGCGACCGCCCCCCTGCTGCGCACGATCACCGGCTTTTTGAAAGCCTATGATGTCAGTACCGATGAAGCCTTTCCGCTGGGGCTGACCAGAACCCTCGGCTCGGCTGTCAACAGCGCCAGCCAGATCCGTGACCGGTTCAGCGTCGATGGCTGGGCGGCGCTGAAGGACATGGAGAAATCCATGGCCCGCATCGCGCAGACCGCCGTCCCCGGCACCGATGCGACGCTGGTCATGTCGGTGATGCTGCGCAAGATTGCCGGGTTTTCGGGGCTGGTGGCGGAAAACATGTACCGCACGACGGGCTGGCAGTTCCTGTCGCTGGGCCGGTCGCTGGAACGCGCCGCGATGATGAGCGACCTTCTGGCCTCGGTGGCGGACCCGGCCTCGCCCCCCGGTGGTCAGGATCTGGCGATCGAGGTCGGGGACAGCATCATGGTGCATCGGCAGCGCTATGCGGTGATCACGCGGCGCGAAAGCGTCATCGACCTGTTGGCACTGGACGAGGCCAATCCAAGGTCGGTCCGCTTTCATCTGGAGATGATTGCCCATCTGGTGCAGGATCTGTCGGTGCTGCGACCCGCCGGGCAGATGCGGGCCTTCGCGGCGCAGGTGGCCAGCTTGCAGGCCGATCTGGCGGGGCAGACGGTGCAAACTCTGGACAGCAAGGCGCTGCTGCGGTTGATGCGCGCCATTCACAGCCTGTCCACCGGGCTGCACGCGACCTTTATGCAATAGGGCGGGGGCAAGATGGATTACGAGGTGAAGCTGCGCATCGATTACCA
Organism: Paracoccaceae bacterium; assembly: GCA_031385345.1. Lineage (GTDB taxonomy): Bacteria > Pseudomonadota > Alphaproteobacteria > Rhodobacterales > Rhodobacteraceae > CAIYZT01. The sequence continues at coordinate 5,411 of JANNBI010000219.1, forward strand.
CTATGCCAGCCCGGCGATTGGCGGGCGGCATCTGGTCTGTCTGGCGCCCTTGCCGCAAGAGGCGGGGCAGACCGTCCGCGCCGCCAATGTCGCGATCACGCCGCCGCCGTCCGAACGCATTGACCGCAAGGATTTCTTTGGCAATCAGGTGACGGAATTCGCCTTTCGCGGTCCCTATGCCCATGTGACCCTGACCATGACGGCGCAGGTGTCGCGGAACAAACCAGCGGTGATGGGGCCGGGCCGCGCGCTGATGGCCGGTCTGCCCGCCGCGCTGGAGGATTGTCACGACGTCGGCCCGACCTCGCCGCTGCATTTCCTGTCGCCGTCAACGCGGGTGCCGCGCGATCCGGAGATCCTGAATTTCGCGCGTGAGATGGATCTGTCCGGGCAAAGTGTGCTGGATCTGGTGCGCGGGGTGGGGCAGGCCCTGCATGATCATATGACCTTTGACGCCTCGGCCACCACGGTCGATACGCCCGCCGCCGAGGCTTTTGCCAAGCGACGCGGGGTTTGTCAGGATTTCAGCCATATCATGATCGCCTGTCTGCGCGGGCTGGGCATCCCCTCGGGCTATGTCAGTGGGTTTCTGCGCACCCTGCCGCCGAAGGGCCGCCCCCGGCTGGAGGGGGCGGATGCCATGCATGCCTGGGTGCAGGCGTGGTGCGGGGCGGATGGCTGGGTCGATTATGACCCGACCAACGCCTGTTTCGCCGGAGAGGATCACATCGTCGTGGCGCGGGGCCGGGATTATTCCGATGTCGCCCCGGTCAAGGGATCCATGCGCATTTCGGGCGGGCAGCACAGCAAGCAGGCGGTGGATGTGGTGCCGGTCTAGCGGGGCGGCCTTGGCGCGCCGCCGCGCAGGGCACAGGTCAGCGGTGCCACGCGCCCGCGCGGGGCCGAACCGGCGGATTTGCTCTGCGGACCGGGGTTGTGTAGGAATGGGTTGGGACAATCGGGTGCGTGAGTGATGGTGGTGACACTGAAAGAGGTGGCCGCGCGGGCGGGTGTGTCGCGGTCTGCCGTGTCGCGCACCTTTACCGATGGGGCGTCGGTGTCGTCCAAGACCCGCGCCAAGGTCGAACGTGCCGCCGAAGATCTGGGCTATGCGCCCAATGCGCTGGCCTCCAGTCTCACGACAGGGCGCACCAAGCTGATCGGCCTGATCGCCAACAACTTCCACAATCCCCTGATCCTTGAGGTGTTCGACCTGTTCACCCAAGGCTTGCAGGATCGCGGGCTGCGGCCCCTTCTGGTGAACCTGAGCGAGGCCACCGACCCGGAAAAATCGCTGCGGATGCTGCGGCAATATTCGGTGGATGGGGTGATCGTGGCTTCCTCTACGCTGCCAAGCAGCTTTGCCGAGGCGTTTCGCAGCGCGGGCATTCCGATTGTCCATGCCTTCGGGCGGCACACCGCGACCCCGAATGTGCATGTGGTGGGGATCGACAACATCGCCTGTGGACGCATGGCCGCCGAGGCGCTGATCGCGCGGGGCCACAAACGGGTGGGGTTTCTGGGCGGGCCGCAAAGCGCCACATCCACGCAAGACCGGGCGGCGGGGTTTGCGGCGGCGCTGGCGGCGCATCCGCAGATCAGCCTGACCGTCAGCTATGCCGAGGGCTATACCTTTGACGCGGGCCGGGATGAGATGACCCGGCTTTTGGCGCAAGGCCCGGCCGAGGCCTATTTCTGCGGCGATGATCTGCTGGCGGTCGGTGCCTTGAGCGCGATTGAGGATGCGGGATTGTCGGTGCCGGGTGACATTGGCCTGATCGGGTTGAACGACATGGAAATGTCGCGCTGGCAGAACATCGGGCTGACGACGATCCGCCAGCCGGTGGCGCAGATCATCACCTGCGCCATCGATCTGGTGGTAGCAACGATTGAGGCCCCCGACCGCCCGCCCGAGATTAGACTGTTCCCCTGCGCCCTGATCGAACGGCGTACCCTGCGCGCCCTGCCTTAGCGGAACATCGGCGGGCGGGCGTCCAGCCATTCCCCCCCCGCCTTGGCCGAGGCGACGGCGGTATGCACCGCCATCATCGACCGCAAACCGCTGGCGGCGGTGGGCAACCCGGACCTGACCTGTCCCCGGATGGCGTCGGCAAGGTCGCAGTAGATATTGGCCACGGCCAAGGGAAAGCCTTCGGGATGGGCGATGGCAACGCGGCTAAGGCGCTTGGCGTCGTCGTAAAGCCCGGATTCGCCCTTTTCCATGATCTGTGTGCGCCCGCCGACCGGGGTATAGATCAGCTGGTTGGGCTGTTCGGACGCCCAGCGGAACCCGCCGGTTTCGCCAAAGACCTGAATGTCAAAGCCATGCTGCCGTCCGATGGCCACGGACGAGGTCCAAAGCCGCCCCACCGTCCCCTTGGACAGGCGGAAATTGACCATCGCGTCATCTTCCAGCACCCGTGAGGGGATGGTGGAGGCGAAGTCTGCGGACAGCTTCGTCACCTCGTCGTCGCAGATGAAACTGGCCATGTGCAGCGCGTGAATGCCGCAATCGGCAAACTGGCCCGACACCCCGGCCATCGCCGGATCATAGCGCCAACGCACGCGGGGATTTTCCGCATCGGTGGCGTCGCCGTGGTGGCCGTGGCTGAAGTTGGTGACAACCAGCCGCACCGCGCCGATGTCACCCGCCTGCACCATGGCTCGGGCCTGACGGACCATCGGATAGGCCGAATAGCAGTAATTCACCGCGCAGATCTTGCCGGTTTTGGCGGCGATGCGCACGATTTCTTCGCCCTCTTCCACCGTCATGGTCATGGGCTTTTCGCAAAGGACGTTGAACCCGGCCTCCAGAAACGCCTTGGTGATGGCGAAATGGGTCGAGTTCGGGGTGGCGACGGTGACCAGATCAACCCGCTCGGCGCGGCCCCGCTCACCCGCCAGCATCTCGGTCCAGTCGCCATAGGCGCGGTCCGCCGCGACGCCCAGCCGCTGGGCATAGGCGCGCCCTTCGTCCGGGCGGTGGTCGAGCGCGGCGGCCGTCAGGTTGAAATGCCCATCCGCCAGCGCGCCCAGACGGTGGGCCGGGCCGATCTGGCTGCCTTCGCCGCCACCGATCATTCCCCAATTCAGTTTTGCCATGTGCAGTCGTCCCTAGTTGAAGCCGATGGAAGTCAGATAGTCGCGGTTCAGCCTTGCGTCATCGACGGGGCTGACATCCAACGTCGGATCGCAGTCCTGTTCGACCGTACACCAGCCGCTAAAGCCCGCGTCCAGCAGGATCTGGCGGACCATGGGGAAATCCACATCGCCCTTGCCCAGATTGCAGAAGATGCCCTGTCCGCAGGCGTCATAGAAACCGGTGGAGTTGGCGATGGCGCGGGCCTTGACCACGGGGTCGATGTCCTTGAAATGCATATAGGAAATCCGGTCGATATGGCGGCGCATGAAGGCCACGGGGTCAAACCCGGCATAGGAGTGGTGGCCGGTGTCAAAGCAGATCTTCAGGATGTGCGGGTCCACCTCGGCCAACAAACGCTCCAGTTCCGGTTCAAAGTCGATGAAGCCGGCGGCATGGGCGTGGATGCCGACGGTCAGGCCGTAATCATCCGTGCCCAGTTTGGCGACGCGGGCGATGCGGTCGCGAAAGGCTGACCATTCCTCGGCGTCCATCTGAACGGCGTCCGTGGCGCGGCCAGCGGTGGGGGCGCGGCGCGGCGAGATGCTGTCGATCAGCACCAGATGCTGCGCGCCGTGGGCGGACAGCGATTTGCAGGTGCGGATGGCGGCGTCCCAGACCTCGTCCCATTTGGCCGGGTCGTGGAAGGGGCGAAACACCACGCCGCCGATCAGGGTCTGGCCGGTTTCGGCCAAGGCCTCGCCCAGTTCAACCGGGTCTTCGGGCATGAAGCCGACCGGCCCCAGTTCGATCCCGCGGTAGCCCGCCGTGGCGCAATCGCGCAGCACCTGACGCCAAGGCGGATTGCGCGGATCATTGGCAAATTCGACTCCCCAGGAACAGGGGGCGTTTCCGATACGGATGGTCATGGGTTGGGTCCTTTATTCTTGGGGACGGCGTGCCATTGGCCCGTCGCCGCCGAATGAAATGCGGTGTCGATCACCTGCGCGACGGCCAGACCGTCGCGGAAGGTGGGCCAGACCGGGCGCTGGGTGGCAATCGCAAGCAGGAAATCCCGCGCCTCGATGATGATCTGGTCCTGATAGCCGGTGCCGTGTCCCGGCCCTTGGCAAAAGGCGCCGTAGTCAGGATGGTCCGGCCCGGTCAGGATGCGGGCAAAGCCGCGCTGGGCCGCCGGGCCGGTGGCAAGATACAGATGCACCGCGTTCTGATCTTCCTGATCAAAGCGGATAGATCCCTTTGTGCCATGAATTTCATAGGCATAGCCCATCTTGCGGCCCGTCGCGACCCGGCTGATGAACAGATGCCCCGCAACGCCCGATGCAAAGCGCACCATCATCTGCGCCTGATCGTCATTGTCCACCGCGACCGGGCCATGGGGGCCGGGGCGGGTGGCATGGACGGTGTCGATGCGCGCCGACACCTCGGCAATCGGACCCATCAGCGCCAGCGCGCAGTTCAGGATATGCGGGGCCAGATCGCCCATCGCGCCATTCGCCCGGCCACTGGTGCGCCATGTGGCGGGGAGGGCGGGGTCGGCCAGAAAATCTTCGGTATGTTCGGCGCGAAACCAGGTGATGTCGCCGATGACGCCCTGCGCCAGCAGATCGCGGACATAGCGGGTGGCGGGGGTGCGCACATAGTTGAAGCCGATCATGTTGGGCAGACCCGAGGCTTCGGCGGCGGCCGTCATGGCGCGGGCATCCTCCAGCGAGGCGCCCAGCGGCTTTTCGCAGAACACCGGCTTTCCGGCGGCAAAGGCGGCCAGCGCAATCGCGTGGTGGGTGTTTTGGGGAGAGGCGATGACCACGGCCTGAACCCGAGGGTCGGCCACAAGCGTCTGCCAATCGGCGGCGGCGCGGGCAAAGCCGTAAGCGGCGCGGTAGCGTTCGGCAGAGGCGGGGGAGGCAGCGGCAATAACCTCTAGCCTTGGGCGCAGGGGGGTGTCGAACAGCGCGCCGACCGCCGACAGGGCAACCGCATGTGCCTTGCCCATATAGCCGCCGCCAACCAGCCCGATTCCGATTTCCGCCATCGGCTTCCCCCCAATTTCCGATCGCGTGAAAGCGAGTATTGCAACCGGTTGCAAAAAATGTATCCTGAGTGGGAAGAACGCGCAAGTCCCGTTTCGCCGCCATTTTGACGCGGGGGCCCGGGCCATCAGGACGGACAGGACAAACCACATGCGGGCAACAGGTGACAGCATCAGATTGACCGTGGCGCAGGCCATCATCCGCTATCTGGCGGCCCAGTATACCCTGATTGACGGGGTCGAGACGCGGATTTGCGGCGGTGGCTTTGGCATTTTCGGGCATGGCAACGTGCCCTGTCTGGGCGAGGCGCTGTATCAGGTCCGTGACGAGCTGCCGCTGTACCGGGGCCAGAACGAACAGGGCATGGGCTTTGCCGCCGCCGCCTATGCCAAATACCATCTGCGCCGTCGGTTCATGTTCTGCACCGCCAGCGCCGGACCGGGCACCGCCAATCTGCTGACTGCCGCCGCCTTGGCCCATGCCAACCGCCTGCCGATGCTGATGCTGTGCGGTGATACCTTTCTGACGCGGTTGCCAGACCCGGTCTTGCAACAGCTGGAGCATTTCGGGAACCCCGCTCTGGGTCTGAACGACGCCTTCCGCGCCGTCAGCCGCTATTGGGACCGCATCACCCATCCGGCGCAGGTGCTGCAAACCCTGCCTGCCGCTTTGGCCACAATGCTGGACCCCGCCGATTGCGGCCCGGCGTTTCTGGGTCTGCCGCAGGATGTGCAGGGCTGGGCATGGGACTATCCAGCGGCGTTCTTCGCCAAGCGGGTCCACCGCATCCGCCGCCAAGCCCCAGATACCGCCGAGATTGCCGAGGCCGCGACCTTGTTGCGCAACGCCAAGCGTCCGGTGATCGTGGCGGGGGGCGGGGTGCAATATTCCGGTGCCGTGGCAGACCTGACGGCCTTTGCGCAGGCGCATGGCATTCCGGTGGTGGAAACCATCGCGGGGCGCGCCAACATGCTGGCAACCGATCCCTTGAACATCGGTCCGATCGGGGTGACCGGGTCCGACAGTGCCAACACCATTGCGGGGGCGGCGGATGTGGTGCTGGCGGTGGGCACAAGATTGCAGGATTTCACCACCGGGTCGTGGACGGTGTTCGGGTCAGATGCGCGGCTGATCGGGTTGAATGTCGGGCGGCATGACGCGGCCAAACACCTGTCCTTGCCGGTAGTGGGCGATGCCAAGCTGGGCCTTGCCGCGCTGGGGCAAGCCTTGGGCCCCTACCGCGCGCCGCAGATCTGGACGGCCGAGGCGCAATGCGCGCGGCGCAAATGGGATGAGTATGTGGCGCAGAATGTCGCCCCCGGCAACCGGCCCAATTCCTATGCCCAAGCCATCGGCGTGGTCAACGCTTTGTGCCATCCGCGCGACCGGATCGTGGCGGCGGCGGGGGGCTTGCCTGCCGAGGTCACCGCGAACTGGCGCACACTTGGCATCGGCACGGTCGATGTGGAGTTCGGGTTTTCCTGCATGGGATATGAGATCGCCGGCGGCTGGGGCGCACGCATTGCGCAAGCCGAGGTGGAGCCGGCGCAGGACACCATCGTTTTTGTCGGGGATGGCAGCTATCTTTTGATGAATTCTGACATCTATTCCTCGGTGCTGACGGGCAAGAAGCTGATCGTGCTGGTGCTGGACAATGGCGGCTTCGCGGTGATCAACAAGTTGCAGAACAACACCGGGCAGGCCAGTTTCAACAACCTGATTGCGGATTGCCCGACGGTGCCGGTGCCGGTCTATGTCGATTTCGAAGGCCATGCGCGGGCGATGGGGGCCAATGCCGAAACGGTGGCCGGGCCGGAAGATCTGGCGCTGGCCTTTGCGCGGGCCAAGGCGGCGGACAAAACCTCGGTCATTGTGATGCAGGTTGATCCCTATGACGGCTGGACCACGCAAGGCCATGCCTGGTGGGAAATCGGCACCGCAGAAGTGTCGTCGGTGGCCGGGGTGCGCGACAAACATGCCGAGATTGAAACCGGGCGCGTCGGACAAAGGCAAGGCATATGACGGCGGATCTGGCGCGGCTTTCGGGCAAAAACTTTGTGATCCTTGGCCGGGCGGGAATGGATCTGTACGCCGATCCGCCCGGCACAAGGATCGAGGAGGCGACGCGGTTCACCACCGCCCTTGGCGGATCATCGGCGAATATCGCGGTGGCACTGGTGCGGTCCAGGTGTCAGGCGTCGCTGGTGACCTGTCTGTCCGATGATGCGGTCGGGCGGTTTTGCCGGGCGCAACTGGGGCATTACGGTGTGGATGACGCCCATGTCCGCGCGGTCGGCGGCGAGGCGCGCAATTCGCTGGCGGTGGTGGAAACCCGCAGCCTTGATTGCCAGTCAGTGATCTACCGCAACGGGGCCGCCGATTTCGAGATGTCGCAGGCCGATGTCGAAGGCGTCGATTACGCCCGCTTCAGCGGCCTTGTCACCACCGGGACGGTTCTGGCCACCGACCCGTCGCGTGGTGCGGCGTTTCGCGCCTTTGATCTGGCACGCGCCGCCGGGGTGCCGCTGATTTTTGATGTGGATTATCGGCCTTATTCCTGGCCCTCGGCCCAGATCGCGGCCGAAGTGTACTCTCGTGCCGGGGCCATGTGCGATGTGATCGTCGGCAATGATGTGGAGTTTGGGTTCATGGCCGGGCATCCCGACCGGGGGCTGGACAAGGCCCGCGCGCTGGTGGCCGAGGGCGCGCAGATCGTGGTTTACAAGATGGGCGAAAAGGGCGCGATCACCCTGACGCGCGACGGCGAGTTTGCCACGGGGATCTATCCGACCAAGGCCCTGAAACCCACCGGAGCGGGGGATAGTTTTCTGGGGGTATTTCTGGCGGCGCTGGGGGCTGGTGTGCCGCTGCGGGACGCGGTCCTGCGTGGGTCGGCGGCGGCGGCCATGGTTGTGGCCCGCGTCGGCTGCGCCCCTGCCATGCCCACCCCGGCAGAGCTGGACGCTTTTCTTGCCACCCATCCCGGCCCCAGCCTGCCCTGATCAGCCTGCCCTGAACAGTTTGCCCCAAAAAAGGATTGCCCATGCACATCGCCCCCTTTGACAATCAGAACCGCGCGCTGGTGGATGCCGCCGATCCGCTGGTGCCGCTGGTTTATTTCAACATCATCCGGCTGCGCGCGGGCGAGACGTTTGACTACCGCGTGCCGGGATATGAAACCTGCATCGTCCCGGCAACCGGGACGGTCACGGTGGAAACCCTTGGCCAGACCTTCGCCCAGATCGGCAACCGCGGCGTCGATGTCTGGGACGGAGAGCCTGAAGGCGTCTATATCCCCACCGACACCGGGGCGCGGATCACCGCGCTGACCGATACCGAAACCTTCATCGCGGGCGCGGCTTTTGCCGAAA
>JANNBI010000302.1:0-2128 GCA_031385345.1 Paracoccaceae bacterium
CCAAGGGGTGGTTGATCAGCAGAAATTCCATCACGCCCTCACGGGCTTTTTTGACCATGGGAGAGGTGGTCTTTACGACCGGCGCTTCCCCATTTGGACCGGGGCGCAAGTCGCGGACTTGCATGGCGCAGCTGGCGGCGGGTTTGGGCGGGCCGCCCTGAACCTCGACCAGACACATCCGGCAATTGCCAGCGATGGTCAGACGTTCGTGATAGCAAAAGCGCGGAATTTCCACCCCGGCCAATTCGGCGGCCTGAATGATGGTCATTGCGCCATCCACCTCGACTTCGATGCCGTCGATGCTTATCTTCTTGAGGTTGGTCATCTGTCACTCCGCTCCGTACCGAGGTGCATTCCGCAAAACGGCAGGTCAATTGCTGTCTGTTTCATACCGGGCCAACTTTGGAATGGGTTGGGGGGAAAACCCTTCCCTTGTCAATGACCACCACCGAGTCGTGGATATGCACACCGGTCGTATGCGCGGCGCGGAGGGGGTCGTTTGGCGGGATGCGGTGATACCAATGATGCATGTCATCGATGATCTTGCGCAGGTCGTTGAAGAAATTCCCCTCGGCCGCGATACCGCCGCCAAAGGCCGGGCTATACGCGGCGTGAAGATCTTCGATCATGTACAGGCCGCCATCCTCCAGATAAGGAAACAGCGCCGCCAGGCTGGCGCGGATATGGGACATCTGGTGGCTGCCATCGTCCAGAACGATATCCAGACCGCCCATTTCGGCCACAACACCCGCCAGAAACGCCGGATCATCCTGAGAGCCGATGCGGACCTGACCCGACTGACCATCGAATTCGGCACAATCGGGGTCAATGTCGATGCCGTAAATCACTGCTTGTGGGCCAAAATAGTTGCGCCACAGCGCCAGCGACCCACCACCAGAAACGCCGATCTCCAGAAACCGCAGCGGACGGTCGCGGAAGGGTGCGAAGTAGCGGTCATACAGCGGCAGGAAGTGGTGCCATTTATGGACCAAAGTATCGGTCTGGGTGGCATAAAGCTGCGCCAGCCCGCCACAAGCGCCGTATTTGGCCTGAATATCGGCCAGAACATCGGGACCATCAAAGGCATGTGACACCATCGCCCTACCCCGTCGCCAATGACGGCGTACCCTGGGGGGACAACTGCCCCCCCAAAGTCATTTCGCGCAAAGGTGATGTCCGTTGGATCATTTCCACGACTTCAACAAACTGCCTGCAAGCGTTTCCTTGGCGATTTCGTCGCGCCCGACCTGACAATAGCTTTCTTCATCCCCATCCACCGCGCCTGCTGCGGTCAGATATTCGGCGGCCAGCGCTTTGATGCGGGCTTTCTCGGTTTTGTCCTTCAGAAAGGCCCGCACGGCGGTTTCGGTATAGCCTTCGGCGCGCGCGTAATCTTCAAGCTCGCTCAGCTTTGTATAGACAACGGTGTAGCGCGCGGAAATCGAAGCGCAGGTCTTGCGGATCGTGTCGCCAACCTGCGCGGCTACCAGACTTTCGGTGATATGCGCGTTCTGGTTCAAAGCGACTTGCGCCATGGCCGGGGCGGCCAGACACAGGCTGATCAGACCAGCCATCAGTGTTTTGGGTAACATCTTGCCCTCCTTCAGGGTTTTACCCTGACAAGATGGAGCGCAAGCGGTTGATATGCCATGACAAGGCCGTGATATGGGCGGCAACTGGCCGCTGACGCGGGCGGGCATCACACACAGCCCCCGTCAAAGGCCCAAGCCCCGCCGACAAAGGCCCCCAGCGCCTGCGGGTCCAAAGTTTCCGCGCGCGACGAGCAAAAGGTCTGGGCGACGGCTTTGGCGAGACGCCCTTCGTCCAACAAGAAAGCCGTGTCCTGACGCGTGACGGTCAATTGCGCGCCGCCTGAAACCGGCTGCAAATCCGCTATGAAAGCGACAGAGCCTAACATCACCTCGGTCGGGCCGGAGGCGGCAAGCGGCATCGGAACCATAGGTGCTGTGCAACCCATTATGGGAATCAGCAAAAGAAGGGCAAGACGGGTCATCCGCATAGGCCATCAAACCAATAGTCGCCGTTGGCGGGATCGCGGTAAACGAATTGCGTGTCCCAGGCCATCGGATCGGCGGTGATCCCGCAGAATGCCGACAAAGCCGTCAAG
>JANNBI010000307.1:0-3667 GCA_031385345.1 Paracoccaceae bacterium
GCCCATGCGCAGGACCGGCTGTGGCAGATGACCATGCTGCGGCGCACCGCGCAGGGCCGTTTGTCCGAGATTTTTGGTGAAAGGACGCTGGGCGTTGATGAGTTGCTGCGGCGCTTTGATCTGTACGAGCTGTCGTTGCAATCGGTGGCGGTGCAGGACGCGCCCACTACGGTGGCGCTGGAAGCCTATTCCAAGGGCGTCAACGCATGGATTTCGCAGGTCAATCTGGGCGCGCGCGGACGCGGCGCGCCCGAGTTCTTTTTCTTTGAGCCGACGATTGACGCCTGGGCCCCGGCGGATTCGATTGCGATCATCAAGCTGATGGCGGTGCAACTGTCGTCGCATCTGGAAAGCGAAGTATTGCGGGCGCAGCTGTCTTTGGTGCTGGATCCGGCCCGTCTGATCGATATTCTGCCCGACGATCCCGGTCAGGCCGTGATGGGCCTGCCGCAGTTTTCGCAGGTGATGCCGGGCGCGCCGGGCAAACTGGGGCCGGTGACGGATTATGCGCTGCTGGATGATCCGATCTCACCCTTCAAATCACGGGATTTTGCCGGGGCGTCGAATGCCTGGGCGGCGGCACCGTTCCGGTCGGCGGCGGGGGGGACTTTTCTGGCCAATGATCCGCATCTGGGTCTGACCGCGCCGTCAATCTGGTATCTGGCGCGGTTGCAACTGGCGGCCGGCGATGTGATTGGCGGAACAATTCCGGGGGTGCCGGTGGTTCTGGTCGGGCGCAGCGAAAAGCTGGGCTGGGGACTGACTTCGGCCTATCTGGATGATCAGGATGTGGTGATGGAGCGGATCAATCCGGACAATCCTGAACAATATCTGACACCTGAGGGTCCGAAGGATTTCACCTCACGCAAGACCATCGTGCAGATCAAGGACCGCGCCTCGGTGACGCTGACGCTGCGCTGGTCGGAATCCGGGCCGATCCTGCCCGGGGCGCATTACGATCTGGCCTCGGTCACACCGGCGGGTCACGTGGCGGCGCTGGAATGGACGGCGCTGTCAGGGCAAGACACGTCGATGACGGCGGCGATGCGGCTGATGGGGGCGCAATCGGTGGACGCGGCGGTGGCGGCGGGGGAGTTATACGTGGCCCCGGCGCAGAACCTGATGCTGGCCGATGCCAATGCGATCGGGTTTCAGATGATCGGCAAGATGCCGGCGCGCGATGCCAGCCACCGCACCCAAGGCAGGATGCCCGCCCCGGGGTGGGAGGGCAAGAACCGCTGGCAAGGCACCCTGCCCTATGCCGACAATCCGCGCGACATCTCTCCGCCGTCGGGTCTGCTGGGCAATACCAACAACAAGACGGTGGACCGGCCGTTCCCCAACCATGTCAGCTTTGACTGGGGCGACACGCAGCGGATCCAGCGGTTTCTGGCCCTGATGAAAGAGCGCAATATCCACACCCGCGACAGTTTCATCGAGGCGCAGCTGGACACCGTCTCGCCCACGGCGCGCACGCTTTTGCCGCTGATCGGGGCGGATCTGTGGTTCACCGGCGATCCGGCGGCCGAGGGCACGCCCGAGCGGCAGCGGCAAAAGGCGCTGGGATTGATGGCGCAGTGGAATGGCGAGATGAACGAGCATCTGCCCGAACCGCTGATTGCCGAGGCTTGGTTGCGCGCGGTGCAGCGGCGGCTGACGGCGGATGAGTTGGGGCCGATGGTCGATGCCTTCAGCCATCCCGAACCGGTGTTCATCGAACGGGTTTACCGCAATGTGGCCGGGGCAAGCGTCTGGTGCGACGTGGTGCAATCCGCCCCGACCGAGACTTGTACCGACATCGCTCGTGATGCGTTGGATGATGCGTTGATCGAGCTTTCGGCGCGCTATGGTCCGGCGATTGAAAGCTGGCGTTGGGGCGATGCGCATCAGGCCACGCATGACCATCCGGTCTTGGGCGAGGTGCCTTTCCTGCGTTATTTCGTCAACATCCGCCAATCCACCAGCGGCGGCGACACCACGCTGATGCGCGGGCGCACGCGCGGCACGGGTGAAAACCCGTATGAAAATGTCCATGCCGGGGCGTATCGCGGGGTCTATGACTTTGCTGACCCGGATTCGTCGGTGTTCATCATTTCCACCGGGCAATCAGGGCATCCCTTAAGCCGGCATTACGATGATCTGAGCGTTTTGTGGCGGCTTGGGGAATATATCCCGATGAGCCTTGATCCCGATCTGGCCCGGGCCGGGGCGGTGGGGATGACCACGCTGACGCCGCAGTAGCGGTCAGGTGACGTAGGTCAGCATCCGCAGGACGTCGAAATACTGATCGGTTTCAAACCGGATGGTACGGTTGCCGATGTGCAAAGCGCCGGGATAATGCTGATGGCGCGCGGCAAGGTTGGGGTCGCCGTAGGTGATTTCCAGCGTGTAATGCGGATCAAGCGGCAGGGCAAAGGCGGTCAGATCGGCGGTCAGCGCCGCCTTGACACCGGCAGCAATCGCCGCGCGCGCCCCGGCGGGCGAGAGGGAGACGGTGGATTGACCAGCCCCTTCCTTGACCGCGCAGCCGTGGATCGCCGGATTGACTTGCGCCATTTCCACCAACAACCCGGCATCACCGGACACAAATGCGACCGGCACGCCCACCGTGGCCGCTGCCAGCGCATGGATCAGAAATTCCGACGCGCGACGACCGTTCAGCCGGATCTCGGCCGCATCAAGTGACAGGGTATGAGCAAGCGCATTCGCCTCTGACCCGGCCGAGGAATGATAACCGATCATCACCACGGCATCGAAACTGTCGTTCAATTCCTGCACCATGCAGAACGGATGCCCGGCCCAGGACCGGATTACCCGCACATCCGCCGGAAGCTGGTCGATCAACAGATTGCGGCCCGACGAATGGGCGTCCTTGACCCAGATCTCGGTGGCGCCGGCGGCTTTGGCACCGTCAATGGCGGCCAAAGTCTCGGCGGTCATGATCTGTTGAAACTGCGGATAATCGGGATGGGTTTTATCGGCCTCATCCCAATGGGTGATGCCGGCACAGCCTTCGATATCGACCGAGATATAGACCTTAAATGTCGCGGAACCGCTTTTCTTGCCGGGCGGTCCATCGGACGGTAACTTGCCAGCCATCTTCGCCTTGCTCCTCTGCCTCGACCAGATCCTCATGGTGCAACCATGCGCGGCGGCGACCCTCACTAAAGGCAAGGGTCAGCAGGCGCGTGGATTTCTGTTCGTCGAACATCGTAGAAATTGCGGTCAGCAGGCCGTCAATCCCCTGCCCGGTCAAGGCCGAGACCGGAAAGACCGATGGCCGATTGTCGGCCTGCGCGGCCAGGGAGTCAAAAGCCAAGCCGGTGACCAGATCCAGTTTATTCCAAACCTCCAGCTGCGGGGTTTTGGGCGGCAGGCCGATAGCCGTCAGAATCTCGGCCACATCGGCGGCCTGTTCGGCGCTTTCGGGATGGGCGATGTCGCGGATATGCAGGACAAGATCGGCTTCCAGCACCTCTTCAAGCGTGGCGCGGAAGGCGGCGACCAGTTGCGTCGGCAGATCCGAGATGAAGCCCACCGTGTCCGACAGGATGATCTTGCGGCCCGAAGGCAGGGTCACGCCGCGCATGGTGGGGTCCAGCGTGGCAAACAGCATGTCCTTGGCCAGAACATCGGCCCCGGTGATGCGGTTGAACAGCGTGGATTT
>JANNBI010000309.1:0-9142 GCA_031385345.1 Paracoccaceae bacterium
GCCGCTGCCACCTTTGCCAGCTTCACCCCTGCCTTCGCGCAGGACAAGGGTCTTGTCGGCATTTCCATGCCCACCAAATCCTCGGCCCGCTGGATCGGCGACGGCAATTCGATGGTCGATCAGTTCACCGCTGCCGGCTACACCACTGACCTGCAATATGCCGAAGATGACATTCCGAACCAGCTTGCCCAGATCGAGAACATGATCACCAAGGGCGCCAAGGTTCTGGTCATCGCGGCCATCGACGGCACCACGCTGTCGAACGCGCTCGACAATGCCGCCGCTGCGGGCATCAAGGTCATTGCCTATGACCGCCTGATCCGCGACTCCGGTTCGGTCGATTACTATGCCACTTTCGACAACTTCAAAGTTGGCGTGCAGCAGGCGGAATCGCTGGTTGCTGGCTTGAACGAGCGTTTCCCCGGCGTGAAGCCTTGGAACATCGAACTGTTCGGCGGCTCGCCCGACGACAACAACGCCTTCTTCTTCTACAACGGCGCCATGTCGGTGCTGGACCCGATGATCGCTTCGGGCGATATCGTTGTCGGCTCGGGCCAGGTTGGCATGGATGTCGTCGGCACCCTGCGTTGGGACGGCGCTGTCGCCCAGTCGCGCATGGACAACTTGTTGTCGGCCAACTACGGCGACAAGCAGCTGCACGCCGCCCTGTCGCCCTATGACGGCCTGTCGATCGGCATCCTGTCGTCGGTCAAGGGCGTTGGCTATGGCTCGGGTGATCTGCCGATGCCCATCGTCACCGGTCAGGACGCCGAGGTTCCTTCGGTCAAGTCGATGATCGCGGGCGAGCAGTATTCGACCGTTTTCAAAGACACCCGCACGCTGGCTGGTGTGACCGTGAAAATGGTTGATGCCATCCTGTCGGGCGGCATGCCGGAAATCAACGACACCACCACCTATGACAACGGCGTCAAAGTGATCCCCAGCTACCTGCTGGAGCCGGTTTCGGTCAACCTGTCCAACTACGAAGAAGTTCTGGTTGGCTCGGGTTACTACACGGCTGATCAGCTGAAGTAAGCGATCAGGCCAAGGTTCCGCCGCCCCGCTCCCGGGCGGCGGGCCCTCTTGGGGGGGAAGGGACACTATGGCGAATCTGCTGGAAATGCGCGGCATCGGAAAGACATTTCCGGGGGTCCGTGCGCTGGATCAGGTCGATCTTACCGTGGTCGAGGGCGAAATTCACGCGATCTGCGGCGAAAATGGGGCGGGGAAATCCACCCTGATGAAGGTGCTGTCGGGCATCTATCCGCATGGCACCTACGACGGCGAAATCCTGTATGACGGGGCGCCGCTGCACAACACCTCCATCCGCGACAGTGAAGCCAAGGGCATCATCATCATCCATCAGGAACTGGCGCTGGTTCCTTTGCTGTCCATCGCGGAAAACCTGTTTCTGGGCAATGAGGTCGCCAAGGGCGGCGTCATCAACTGGCCGCAAGCCTTTCAAAAGACCGAGGCCTTGCTGAAAAAGGTCGGCCTGTCCGAAGCGCCCACGACCAAGGTCGAAAAGCTGGGCGTCGGCAAGCAACAGCTGATCGAAATCGCCAAGGCCTTGGCCAAGGATGTGCGTCTGCTGATCCTGGACGAACCCACCGCCGCCTTGCAGGAAAACGACAGCCAGAAATTGCTGGATCTGCTGCTAGAGTTGAAGGCGCAGGGCATCACCTCGATCATGATTTCGCATAAACTGAATGAAATCAACCGTGTGGCCGACCGCATCACCGTGATCCGCGATGGGTCAACCGTGTCCACCCTGAACCGCGACGAGATCAGCGAAGACCGCATCGTGCGCGACATGGTGGGCCGCGACATGGCGCACCGCTATCCCGACCGCGTCCATACCTTTGGCGAGGTCTTGTTCGAGGTTGAGGGCTGGAACGCCTGGCATCCCGAACAGCAGACCCGGCAGGTGACCAAAAACGTGTCGCTGAACGTCCGCAAGGGCGAGATTGTCGGCATCGCGGGCCTGATGGGCACCGGGCGCACCGAACTGGCGATGTCGCTGTTTGGCCGCAGCTATGGCCGCAACATTTCCGGCACCGCCAAGATCGCCGGCAAGGTGGTGGATCTGTCCACCGTCGACCGCGCCATCAAGGCCGGCCTGTCCTATGTCACCGAAGATCGCAAGGTTCTGGGCCTGATCCTGGAAGAGCCGATCCTGCGCAACATCTCTTTGGCCAATCTTCTGGGCATTTCCAAACGTGGCGTGCTGAACAAACGCCGCGAAACCCTGGTGGCCGAAGATTACCGCGCCGCCATGTCGATCCGCACCCCCGGCGTGCAGCAAAAGGTCGTCAACCTGTCCGGCGGCAATCAGCAAAAGGTGGTGCTGTCCAAATGGCTGTTCACCGATCCGCAGGTGCTGATCCTGGACGAGCCGACCCGCGGCATCGATGTTGGTGCGAAATATGAGATTTACACCATCATGAACCAACTGGCCGATCAGGGCCGGGGCGTGCTGATGATCTCGTCTGAAATGCCCGAACTTCTGGGCATGTGCGACCGGATCTATGTGATGAACGAGGGCCGGATCGTGGGCGAATTGTCCCGCGCCGAGGCCAGCCAAGAGAAGATCATGGCGATGATTATCCAAAGCGAGGGCCGCAACAATGGCGTCGCAGATTCAACCGAAAAGGTGGCATGATGGCAGAAGGTAAGGGCGTCGGGGGCCTGCTCGGCGGGCATTTGCGCCAAAACGGCATGATGGTGGCGTTGTTGGCCATCGTCTTGTTTTTCACCATCATGGTGCGCGTCACCATCGACGTTGATTTCCTGTCGGCGCAGAACATCACCAACCTGTTCCTGCAAAACTCTTACGTCATCATCATGGCCTTGGGGATGCTGCTGGTCATCGTGGCCGGGCATATCGACCTGTCGGTCGGATCGATCGCGGCCTTCACCGGGGCGGTTGCGGCCGTGCTGACCGTCAACATGGGCCTGCCGGTGTTCGTGGTGATCCCCGCCGTTCTGGTGGTCGGCGGGGTGATCGGGGCCGCGCAGGGCTATTGGGTGGCCTATTGGCGCATCCCGTCCTTCATCGTCACGCTTGCGGGGATGCTGGTGTTTCGCGGGCTGACCCTGTGGTTGCTGAACGGCCAGAACATCGGCCCCTTCCCGAAATCATTCCAATCCCTGTCCACCGGCTTCATCCCCGACATGATCGGCGCGGGCAAACCCAACCTGACGGCCATCGCCGTGGTGATCCTTGCCGCGGCAATCCTGACATGGCTGGGCTGGCGCGCCCGGCAGCGCGACGCCGAGTTCGGCATCGAACAGGAACCGATGGGCTTTTTCATCGCCCGCAACGCCATCGTCGCCGCCGCCCTGATCTTCGTCGGCTACAAACTCGCCAGCTTTCGCGGATTGCCCAATGTCGTGGTGGTCCTGTCGATCCTGACGCTGCTTTATGCCTTTTTCACCGAAAACACCGTCGCGGGCCGTCGCGTCTATGCCCTTGGCGGCAACGAGAAGGCCGCGCGCCTGTCCGGCATTCGCACCGACCGTCTGGTGTTCTTCTGCTTTGTGAACATGGGGGTTCTGGCCTCCTTGGCGGGCATGATCGTCACCGCTCGTCTGAACTCGGCCACACCCAAGGCCGGCACCGGGTTTGAACTGGATGTGATCGCCGCCGTGTTCATCGGTGGGGCCTCCATGACCGGCGGATCGGGCCGCATCATCGGTGTCGTCGTCGGTGCGTTGATCATGGGCGTGATGAACAACGGCATGTCCATTCTGGGCATCGGCATCGACTATCAGCAGGTGATCAAGGGCCTCGTCCTTCTCGCCGCCGTCATCTTTGACGTTTACAATAAAAACAAGTGAGCCCGGAAATGTTCCTCTCTCAGATCCACGATTCCTTTGGCGCTTTGGCCGTCGTCGCCCGCGAAGGGTCAGAGGCGGCCATCGTCAAGGGCGCAGCTTCGACCTATGCCTTGGCGATGGAGGCCATCACCAAGGGCAAGACGCTGGCCGCCGTGGTGGCCGAACATGGGCTGGGCGAGGTGGTGGATCTGCCGGGCCTTCTGGCGGCTGGCCGCGTCGCCCTGCCCATCACCCATCCCGATCCGGCCCATCTGCACATCACCGGCACCGGGCTGACCCATCTGGGATCAGCCGCCGCGCGCGACGCCATGCATGCCAAACTGTCGGGTGAGGTGGTGCAAACCGATAGCATGCGCATGTTCAAGATGGGGCTTGAAGGCGGGCGTCCGTCCAAAGGTGCGGTCGGCGTGCAACCGGAATGGTTCTACAAGGGCAATGGCCACACCGCTGTCGCCCCCGGCAAGGTGTTGACCGCTCCCGGCTTTGCCGAAGATGGCGGCGAAGAGCCCGAGGTTGCGGGTCTGTACCTGATCGGCCCCGATGGCACGCCCTACCGCGTTGGCTGGTCCCTCGCGAATGAATTTTCCGATCACGTGACCGAGCGGGTGAATTACCTGTACCTCGCCCATTCCAAACTGCGCGAGGCGTCCTTTGGCCCCGAGATCCTGTTGGGCGACATGCCCGCCGATCTGCGCGGCGCGTCGAAAATCTTCCGCGATGGCAAGCTGTTATGGGAGAAACCGTTCCTGTCGGGCGAGGCGAACATGTCCCATACCTATGCCAATCTGGAACATCACCACTTCAAATATGATCTGTTCTGCCAGCCCGGCGATGTGCATGTGCATATGTTCGGCACCGCCACCCTGTCCTTTGCCGATGGCATTGTGCCGCAGGCGGGTGATAGGTTCGAAATCTCGGCCCCCGGTCTTGGCCTGCCTTTGTCCAACCCGCTCGCCTTTGCCCCGCGCCAAACCGGCGCTACCCAAACCCGCACCCTGTGAGAGGCTGACATGACCCCCTTCAAACCCGCCGAATGGCCCCGCAAACTGCGCTCGCAAACCTGGTTCGGTGGCACGTCGAAGGACAATATCTATCACCGGGGCTGGATGAAAAATCAGGGCTTTCCGCCGGATCTGTTCGATGGCCGCCCGGTGATCGGCATCCTGAACACCTGGTCCGAACTGACGCCCTGCAACGCCCATCTGAACGACCTCGCGCAGCGGGTGAAGCACGGGATATACGAAGCAGGCGGTTTCCCGGTCGAAGTGCCGGTGTTCTCGGCCTCTGAATCCGCGTTCCGCCCCACCGCCATGATGTTCCGCAACCTTGCCGCCATGGCGGTCGAAGAACAGATGCGCGGTCAGCCGATGGATGGCTGCGTGCTGCTGGTCGGCTGCGATAAAACCACGCCCTCGCTGCTGATGGCCGCCGCCTCCACCGATCTGCCGTCAATCATCGTCACCGGGGGGCCGATGCTGAACGGTTACTACAAGAACGAACGTGTGGGGTCCGGCACCCATCTGTGGAAATTCTCGGCTGCTGTCGCCGCCGGCACCATGTCCAAAGAGGAATTCGTCGAGGCTGAAGCCTCCATGTCCCGCTCACCCGGTTCGTGCAACACCATGGGAACGGCCAGCACCATGGCCTCCATGGCCGAGGCTTTGGGCATGGCCCTGTCCGGCAATGCCGCCATTCCTGCGGTGGACAGCCGTCGCCGCGTCATGGCGCAGCTGACGGGCCGGCGTATCGTGCAAATGGTCAAGGACGACCTGAAGCCTTCCGACATCCTGAAGAAGGAAGCCTTCGAGAATGCGATTCGCACCAATGGCGCGATTGGCGGATCGACCAATGCGGTGATCCATCTGCTCGCCATTGCGGGCCGGGTCGGGGTTGATTTGACCCTTGACGACTGGGACCGGTGTGGCCGCGACGTGCCGACCATCGTCAACCTGATGCCGTCGGGCAAATACCTGATGGAAGAGTTCTTTTACGCGGGCGGCCTGCCTGTCGTCATCAGGCGGCTGGGCGAATCCGGCCTGCTGCACAAGGACGCGCTGACCGTATCCGGGGAGACGATGTGGGATCAGGTCAAGGATGTGCAGAACTGGAACGAGGACGTGATCCTGCCGACCGACAAGGCGCTGACCCAATCGGGCGGCGTGGCGGTGTTGCGGGGCAATCTGGCGCCTTTGGGCGCGGTATTGAAACCCTCTGCCGCGACCCCGGCGCTGATGGTGCATCGCGGGCGGGCGGTCGTGTTCGAGAGCATCGACGACTACAAGGCCAAGATCAACGACGACGCGCTGGACATCGACGAGACCTGCGTGATGGTCCTGAAGAACTGCGGACCCAAAGGGTATCCGGGGATGGCAGAGGTGGGGAATATGGGCCTGCCGCCGAAAGTGCTGAAGAAGGGGATCACGGATATGGTCCGGATTTCCGATGCGCGGATGTCGGGGACGGCTTATGGCACCGTTGTCCTGCATACCTCGCCTGAGGCGGCGGCGGGCGGGCCGTTGGCGGTGGTCCAGAACGGCGATTTCATTGAGTTGGACGTGCCGAACCGGCGCATCCATCTTGATATTCCGGAAGCGGAACTGACCGCGCGGCTGGCCGCATGGAAGGCCACGGTTGCGGTGCCGGATGGCGGTTATGCGTGGCTGCATCATGCCCATGTGCAGGGGGCGGATACTGGCGCGGACCTTGATTTCCTGAAAGGATGCCGGGGCAATCCGGTGGGCAAGGACTCTCACTGATGAAAGTCGCGCTTGTCGGGATCGGCAAGATTGCGGTGGATCAGCATGTTCCGGCGATCAACGCGTCGCCGGATTGGGAACTGGCCTGTACGGTGTCCCGGTCGGGCAAGGTGAACGGGGTCGAGGCGTTCACCGACTTTGACACGTTCCTGGCGGCGCGCCCAGATGTCACCGTCGTGTCGCTATGTATGCCGCCGCAGCCGCGCTTTCCCTATGCGGAAAAGGCGTTGCGGGCGGGGCGGCATGTGATGCTGGAAAAACCGCCGGGACAGACGTTGGCCGAGGTTCATGCGCTGATCGGGCTGGCCGAGACGGCGGGCGTTTCGCTTTACGCCACATGGCACAGCCGGATGGCGCGGGGCGTGGCGGGAGCCAAGGCTTGGCTGGCCAACAAGGTGGTAACCAAGGCGCATATTACCTGGCGCGAGGATGTCCGGAAATGGCATCCAGGGCAGGACTGGGTGTTCACGCCCGGCGGGATGGGCGTATTCGATCCCGGCATCAACGCGCTGTCGATCCTGACGGAAATCCTGCCCGCGCCGGTGCATCTGACCGCCGCGACGCTGGAGTTTCCGGCCAACCGGGACACGCCGATTGCCGCCATGCTGACCTTTTCGGGCGGGGTTTCGGCGGAGTTCGATTGGCGACAGGAAGGTCCACAGACGTGGGATATTGAGGTCGAGACGGATCAGGGGTCGATGGCCCTGCGGCATGGCGGCAACGAGGTTTGGATCGGCGGGCACAAGGCCGACGGCGATGGCAGCATCATGGGCGAGTATCCCGCACTTTAGGCCCGCATGGCCGAATTGGTGAAAACCCAGGCGCGCGACGCTGATCTCGCCCCGATGGTGCATGTGGCAGATGCGTTTTCGCTGGGCAAACGGGTAACTGTCGCGCCGTTCGACTTCTGAGGGGGGGGGCTTTGCCCCCCGCGTGCAATGCACGCTCCCCCCAGGATATTTTTGGCCAAAAGAAGCTTAAAGAGCGAGAAGCAACCCCCGTCCCCACATTGGAAGACGGGGGTCTTCTCCTGGCGCGGTCAATGGCGTCCCCGCCTGTTCCGCGATCAGGAGAAAACCTGATTCCAGTTAATTTTTGGCTAATTCTTTCTGTCTGCTAAATTCTTTTGGCCAAAAATATCCTGGGGGTCCGGGGGCAAAGCCACCGGGGCTTTCCACTAGCGCAACTCCATCTGGGTATAGCGCGCCCGCATCGCGTGGGGAGACATGCCGTAGGCGGTCTTGAAATGGTCATAGAACTGGCTGATGGATTGAAAGCCTGACTGTTCCGCCACGGTCGTGATCGCGGCCGCGCTTTCCATCAGCAGCGCCCGCGCCCGCAACAGCCGCATCCTTATGATGAACCGCTTCATCGGCAGGCGCATCGTGCTGGTGAACAGGGCCAGCGCGTAATTCTGGTGCAGGCCCGTGACCGCCGCCACATCGGCGTTTGACATCGGCTGCGCCAGATTTTCCATGATGAACCGGACCATCGCCACGACATGCCGGATATGGGCGGAGGAGAGCGTCCGTTCCTCGCCCGGATCGGCGATGGGGTTGCGCAGATAGGCAAGGTCCGAAAGAAGCGCCCGCCGCATCATGGCGTTCATTTCCATCTTCATCACCTCGGTCCGTTCAAAGTCGTTGGACCGATAGTCGCGATACCAGCGTTCGATCTGGTCGCCGTTGCACAATGTGTCAGGCAGGCTGACCAACGCGCCGCCCAGCAGCGCGACCTGAAGTTGCGCAATATGGGGCATGAACAGGAAGGTGTCGAAAGGCAGATAGATGTTGGCAAGTTTCGCAGGGGCATGTTCTGTCGGCGTTATCGCCGTCAACTGATGCGGAAGTCCGGCCCAGAACAGGACCAGCCGGTTTGGTTCGATGTCGATCACGTCCATGTCGATCCGGTAGGTCATCGACGCCCCGGTCAGGAAATTGAACTCGATATGCCCGTGCCAATGGGGGGCGTCCATCAGATAGGGTGTGAAGATACGCATCCCGAATCGCCCGATGGCCCGGGTCAGCGCATAAAAGTGCCGTTCGTGGCTGGGAACCCCTTTGGCGGGGCCGCCGAACACCGCTGACGGTTGTGCAGGCGCAGCAACGGGTCGGCCCATTTACTTTCCCCCAAATCTTAAGATCCCGGAAAAGAATGTCTGATTTCACTATTGCTGTAAATGCCGATCAAGGCGCAGAGTAAAGTGGTGCAGGGGCAGGAGGACGCCCTTCGCGGATCATCGACCACGCCGAACGACGACCAAGAACAGTGGCCCGGGCAACCGGGTTATCAAGCCCCATGGGAGGAGCTGACTGATGACATTTGATACGCGCGCCGCGTTCGCGGCGCTGCTATTGGGCGTATCGCCCGCCGCGCTGGTGGCGCAGATCGTGGAACCGACCACGCCGCCCCCCGCCCCGGCATTCGATGCCCAAGGCGAGCCGGTTTTCGTCAACCGCGCCGACATCTACACCTATCCAGACACCAGATCGGTCGAGCAGTAGTGAGACGTCCTGGCCCCCTCGCGAGTGGCGGGGGGGGGGGCG
>JANNBI010000310.1:0-2618 GCA_031385345.1 Paracoccaceae bacterium
CCCGCTGACCCATCAGGTCAAGGGCACCCCCCCTCTTGGGTCCTCCCGCCGGGGGGTGCCCGCACGGGTAGTTCATGCCGTGATGTTTTTTCCGTTGCAGGGTTTCGGAAGGGTGCAACGCCGCAACAAGCGGGTGTTGCATAGCGAAAGGGTGAAACTGTGATTTTGGAACGGGTCACAAGGGCAGAGGCGGCGCGTGAGCTGCGCCTCGATCGCGCCACCATCACACGCTGGGTGCAG
This sequence comes from Paracoccaceae bacterium, assembly GCA_031385345.1. Classification (GTDB taxonomy): domain Bacteria; phylum Pseudomonadota; class Alphaproteobacteria; order Rhodobacterales; family Rhodobacteraceae; genus CAIYZT01. The sequence goes on from JANNBI010000310.1 coordinate 241, forward strand.
AAAAGCCCGGCACTGCTGGATGCTGATGGCCGGGTGTCGCTGGACGAGTTGCGGCGCCACCGCGATGAGGTTGTGAATCCAAGGTTTCAGACGAAGAGCCGTTCAGAGGCTGCCGATACAGGGTCCTCTCGGCAAATAAGCAATGGTCGTCGCGGAGCCGAACCGCGCGACAATCTGAACGAAACGCGGAACCGGACGGAATCAGCGAAGGCGACGAATGCCGAGTTGGACCTGGCTGAGCGGCTGCGCATGACGTTGCGCCGCGACGATGTCGAAGCGGCGGTTGCCGCCGCGGCGGAGGTGCTGAAACAAACAGCCCAAGCGCTGGTGCGCGACCGAGCTGAGCCCCTGGCCCTGATTGCGGATCCAAGAGAGATGGAGCGCGCCCTGGAAGACATGATGCGTCGTCTGCTGGACACTGGTGCCAAGGCTTTATCACTGGCGGCCATGGCCACGGAAGGTTCGCATGCTACTTGAGGCGTTGGAACGCTGTCTGCCAGCGACCCCGGTGGTCTTTGATACGCTGGCTGCCATCTTGCGCCCGTCGCCGCGGCTTACCGTGTCGCAATGGGCGGAGAAGTTCAGGGTGATCTCGGCCGAAAGCGGGTCGAGATATCCGGGAAACTGGACGAACGCGCGCGCGCCGCATCTGGTTGACGTCATGGATGCCCTTGGCCCGGATGACCCTGCCGAGGATGTGGTGTTCATGGCATCGGCCCAGGTGGGCAAGTCGGAGGTTGGCGTCAATTTCTTTGGTTATGTCGTTTCGCAAGACCCGGGGCCAATGATCATGGTCCTGCCGTCCTTTGATGAGAGCATCAAATACGTGCGGACCAAGTTACAACCCGCGATCGACGAGTCTCCGGGACTGCGGGCGCGGGTGATGGAAGCGACGAACCGGGCGGAGCGCGGAAGCACGGCAAGCTACAAACGGTTTCGTGGCGGTTTCGCGCAGATCACCTTTGCCGGATCGTCAAAGGGGCTGCAAATGCTGTCGGCGAAATACACCGTCGGCGACGAGGTCAGCGAATGGCCCGCGGTGGCGGGTGAAAGGGGCGATCCGGTTGCGCAGCTGAAGGTGCGCACCAAGATCTATGAGCGCGATCGCAAGCGCCTGTGGGTATCGACCCCTGCCATTCTTGGATCTTGCCGGATCACCACGGATTTTGAGAGGTCCGACAAAAGGCGGCGCTTCGTGCCCTGTCCGCATTGCGGCGCATGGCAGGTCCTGCGGTTTGAAAGACTGAAATGGGCCAGCGAGGACTGGCCACACCGCGCCTGGTTCGAATGTGCGCAGAATGGCTGCGTGATCGAGCATCTGGACAAGCCATCGATGATGGCCGCGGGAAAATGGATTGCGACCGCTGGGGACGAAGGCCCCAAAGAAGTTTTTGCAGCCGATGAGATCGAGCACTGGGCAGGTCGCCACATACCGGGGCGCCTGCGCGGATTCCACATCTGGCAAGCCTATTCGTTGTTTTCGAGTTGGGACATGATTGTCGCCGAGTTCCTTGAGGCCAAAGGGGGCCATGAGCGTCTGCGCGTCTTTACCCAGCAGGTTCTAGGCGAAGCCTGGGAGGATCGGGGTGACGCGCCCGCGGCAGAACTGCTGCATTCCAACCGGGTGCTTGAATTCAAGAAGGGCTTGCCGCCTATGGGTCCGGTTGTGTTCACCGGGGCCACGGACGTTCAGGGCGACCGTTTGGAGTGGGCCGTCTGGGGATGGTCGGAGGGCATGACCCGTTGGTTGGTGGATTGGGGTGTCATACCTGGAGATCCAAACGACCCTGACACATGGGCCGCGCATTCCCAAATGATGCAGGTGCGGCGGTATCGCCCCGGCGGTCAGCGGGAAATTGAGGTCGAGGCCTGGGCCATCGACTCGGGCTATGCGAGCCATGTGGTCTATCATTACACGCGCGGGCGCCAGAACTGCTTTGCGGTTGATGGGCGTCATCGCCGGACTGAGCCCATGGTCGGTTCGCCCAAGAAGATCGATGTCAAATGGAACGGCAGGCTGATCAAGAAAGGCGCGTTGTTGTGGCCGGTTGGGACCTTTGGGTTGAAGTCCGACCATTACGGCGCGGTGCGCAAGGCGATTGCGGGACGGGCGGAGGATGGCAGTTGGTCGCCTGGGTCGATGATCCTGTCGGGTGATGCTGACCTGTCGTATGCTGAGCAGCTGACGTCGGAATATCTGGCAGAGGTCGAATCCTCGTCCGGGGTCGTTGAGCGGAAATGGACCAAACTGACCGGCCGGCCAAATGAGGCATTGGATATTGCCTGCTACGCCCGCGCGATGGCGTATCACCTGCGGCTGGACAGACTGACCGCAGATCAATGGGCAAGCCTGCGCGTTGAGCGGTGCGGCCCCTTGC
>JANNBI010000332.1:0-10681 GCA_031385345.1 Paracoccaceae bacterium
CAATTTGCCGGTTTCGCGGGTGCTTGCGCATTGCATCAAAGCCTTGGATACTTGGGCCTTCGCGTCGTGACAGGGAGATCACACCATGAAGTTTGCTGCTGCGGCCCTTTCGGGCCTGATGATGACCACCGCCGCCATGGCACAGGATGTGCCGGATCTTGGCGGCCGCGAGATTGTTGTTGTCACCGAAAATGCCTATCCGCCTTTGCAGTTCCTTGACGCCTCGGGGGCGGCGATCGGTTGGGAATATGACGCCATGGCCGAGATCGCCAAGCGGCTGAACGTGACGGTGAAATATGAGAATATTTCCTGGGATGCGATGATCCCGGCGGTGTCCGAAGCGCAGTTCGACATGGGGATGACCGGGATCACCATCCGCGACGACCGCAAGGAACAGGTCGATTTTTCCGACAGCTACATGACCAGCGAGATGGTGATGATGGTGCGCGGCGACGAGACGCGGTTCACCGACAAGGCCAGTTTTGCCGCCGTGCCGGAATTGCTGATGGCAGCACAGCCGGGCACGACGCCGTTCTATGTCGGGGTTTACGAGGTGCTGGACGGCGACGAGGCCAACCCGCGCATAAAACTGTTTGAAACCTTTGGTGCCACGGTTGAGGCGTTGAAGGCCGGCGATGTCGATCTGGTTCTGACCGATGGCACGGCAGGTGCGGGCTATGTCGAAGCCTCGGCCGGTGGGTTGAAGATCATTGGCGAGAAGCTGGGGACCGAGGATTTCGGGTTCATCTTCCCCAAGGGGTCGGATCTGGTGGCGCCGATGAATGCGGCGATTGCCGCGTTGCGGGCGGATGGCACGATTGATGCGCTGAACAAGACGTGGTTCCTTGACTACAAGCTGGGTCAGTAAGGTCTTTGGCCCCGGATTAACCTCCGGGGCCGTTTACGGATGCAGCCAAACCCCAAGCCTGAAACGGATTTTCCATGGTGGCTGGTGATCCTTGGGGTCATCGGGGCGCTGCTGTTTTGGCAAGTCTGGACCTCGGACGTTTATTCGGCGGCTTTGGGCAAGCTGGCACAAGGGGCGGTGATCACCGTCATCGTGGCGGTTGTGGCCTATGGCAGCGCCTGCCTGATGGGGCTGGGGTTGGCGCTGATGGGGATGTCGCGGTTCATCCTGCTGCGCCAGATCGCGCGGTTTTATGTCGAGGTGATGCGCGGTGTGCCGATCATTGTCTTGCTGTTATACGTGGCCTTCGTGCTGGCCCCGGCGCTGATTGCGGCGGTCAACTGGGTCACGTCCTGGGTCGGGATAGAGCCGTGGAAAACCCGCGACTTCCCCTTGATCGCGCGGGCGACCATTGCCCTGATGCTGGCCTATTCCGCCTTTCTGGCCGAGATTTTCCGGGCGGGATTGCAGGCGGTGGACAAGGGTCAGATCGAGGCGGCGCAGGCGCTGGGCCTGAGCGGCTGGCAAAGGTTCCGCCACATCACCTTTCCCCAAGCGTTCCGGATGATCCTGCCGCCGCTGGGCAATGATTTCGTGGCGATGGTGAAGGATTCCTCTCTGGTGTCGGTGCTGGGGGTGTCTGATATTACGCAATTGGCCAAGGTGACGGCGGCGGGAAATTTCCGGTATTTCGAGACCTATAATGTCGCGGCATTGTTGTATCTGACGATGACGATTTCCTTGTCGCTGGTGTTGCGGCGGCTGGAAGCTCGGCTGCGGTTGCGCGGGCATGGGTGACGCAAAAGAAGTTGGATATTTGGGCCACATTGAAGGCCATCAAGGGGTAAGACGATGAATGCGTTGTTGAAGGACTGGACCGGACCGTTTGGATTGCCGCCCTTTGCCGAGATTGCGGATGCGGAATTTGGTCCGGCGTTTGATGTGGCCCTGACCGAGGCGCGGGCCAACATCGCGGCGATTGCCGCAAATCCGGCGGCGCCCAGTTTCGACAACACCATCGCGGCGCTGGAGCGGGCGGACAATCTGTTGGCGCGGGTGGGCGGGGTGTTCTGGAACTTGTCGGGGGCGGACAGCAACCCCGCGCGCGAGGCTTTGGAAGTGGAGTTGGCGCCGAAACTGTCGGCCTATTCCAGCGAGGTCACGTCAAACAAGGCGTTGTTTGCGCGGGTCGAGACGCTGTGGGCCAGGCGGGCCGCGTTGGGGCTAAGCCCCGAACAGGGCCGGGTGCTGGATCTGTACCGGCGGATGTTCGTGCGGGCGGGGGCGGAATTGACCGGCGCGCAAAGCGACCGTATGGCGGCGGTGATGGCGCGGCTGGCGACCTTGGGCACCGAGTTCAGCCAGAATGTGCTGGCCGAGGAACGCAGCTGGCATCTGGCGCTGGCCGAAGACGATCTGGCGGGCCTGCCCGAGTTCGTGGTGGCGACAGCGCGGGCGGCGGGGCGGGAACGGGGGTTGAACGGACCGGCGGTCACGTTGAACCGGTCGCTGATCGTGCCTTTCCTGCAGTTTTCCCCAAAACGCGATCTGCGCGCGCAGGCCTATGAGGCTTGGGTCGCGCGCGGGGCCAATGGCAATGCCCATAACAACCGGGCCGTGGCGGCGGAGACGTTGCAGCTGCGCACAGAGCGGGCAAATTTGCTGGGCTATGCCAGTTTCGCCGCCTACAAACTGGAACCAGAGATGGCCAAGACGCCCGAAGCGGTGCGTGGGTTGTTGATGCGGGTTTGGGAGCCGGCGCGCGCCAAGGCGCTGGTCGACGCGCAGGTTCTGCAAAAAATGCTGGCCAAGGATGGCATTTCCGGCCCGCTGGAGGCTTGGGACTGGCGCTATTACTCGGAACAGCGTCGCCGCGCCGAGCATGATCTGGATGAGGCGGCGTTGAAACCCTACCTTAGCCTTGATGCGATGCTGGGTGCGCAGTTTGACTGCGCCAACCGTCTGTTCGGGTTGGAGTTTCAAGAGTTGGACCTGCCGATGTATCACCCGGATGCGCGGGTCTGGCAGGTCACGCGCGGCGGCGCATTGGTGGCGGTGTTCATCGGGGATTACTTTGCGCGGGGATCGAAACGGTCGGGCGCCTGGTGTTCAACCTTCCGCGATCAGGACCGGATGGACGGCGAAGTGCGCCCCGTCGTGGTGAATGTCTGCAACTTTGCCAAGGGTGAGCCTTGCCTGTTGTCCTATGACGATGCGCGCACGCTGTTTCACGAATTCGGCCATGCGCTGCATCAGATGCTGTCAAACGTGACCTACCGCTTCATCAGCGGCACCAATGTGGCGCGCGATTTCGTCGAATTGCCCAGCCAGTTGTACGAGCATTGGCTGGAGGTTCCCGAGGTGCTGGAAAAACACGCGCGGCATTGGCAGACCGGCGCGGCGATGCCGGCGGACATGCTGAAACGGTTGTTGGCGGCGGGCACCTATGATCAGGGCTTTGCGACGGTAGAATTTGTCTCCTCGGCGCTGGTGGATCTGGCGTTTCACGAGGGCGCGGCACCTGCCGACCCGATGGCGATGCAGGCCGAGGTTCTGGCAGGACTTGGAATGCCGCAGGCGATCCGGATGCGCCACGCCACGCCGCATTTCGCGCATGTGTTTTCCGGCGACGGATACAGCAGCGGTTATTACAGCTATATGTGGTCCGAAGTGATGGATGCCGATGCCTTTGCTGCCTTTGACGAGGCGGGCAGCTCCTTTGACCCCGACACCGCGCGCCGGTTGGAAGAGCATATCCTGTCGGCGGGGGGCAGCGAGGAAGCGGATGTTCTGTACACCCGGTTTCGCGGCCGGATGCCGGGGGTGGAGCCTTTGTTGAAAGGTCGCGGCTTGCTGGAGGTTTGAACCAAGATGGCGATGATCACCGAGATTGAGGATTTCTTTACCAAGGGTTGCGGGCGGTGTGACCGGTTCTTCACGGCGGAATGCTCGGCGCGGAAATGGGCCAAAGGGCTGGACGGATTGCGGCAGTTGTGCCTTGCCGCCGGACTAAGCGAGTCGGTGAAATGGGGGCATCCCTGTTACATGTATGCCGGGCGCAATGTCGCGATCATCGGGGCGTTTCGCGGTGATTTCCGGCTGACCTTTTTCAACGCTGCCTTGTTGAAAGACCCCGAGGGCGTGCTGGAAAAGCAGGGCCCGAACACGCAGAACCCGGGCATGATGCGGTTTGACGACGTGGCGCAGGTGGCGGCGCAGGCGGCGGTGATCACGGCCTATCTGCACGAGGCGGCGTCTTATGCCGAGGCGGGGGTTTTGCCGATCAAAGTGGCGACCGAGCTGGATTTCCCCGAGGAATTGATCGAGGCGATGGACGCCGATCCCGAATTGGCCGAGGCCTTTCATGCCCTGACACCGGGGCGGCAACGCAGCTATTTGTTCAACCTGAACCAGACCAAGGTCGAACAGACCCGGCGCAACCGGATCGAGAAGTTTCGCCCGCATATTCTGGCGGGGAAAGGTGCCTTGGACCGTTAGGGTTTGACGCGCAGGCGGCCGGGGGCCTGACCATAGGTGGCGCGAAAGGCGCGCGACAGGGTGGAGGGGCTGGAAAACCCGGTGCGCAGGGCGATTTCGGCCAAGGGGTGGCGGGTGTCGGTCAGCATGCGGCGGGCCGAGGCGAGGCGCAGCGTCAGCGCATAGGCGGCGGGCGACAGGCCTAGATCGGCGCGAAACAACTGCTCCAGCCGGCGGGGCGAGAGGCCAAGGGCGGCGGCGATGGCCGATGTCGGTTCGGGCGCGTCAAGGCGGGTTTCCATGCGGGCGATGGCGGCGGTGACGCGGGGGTCAAGGCGGCCTTCGGTCTGGCGGCCTGCGGTCTGGCGGGTGGGGGCGATCTGGGGGTCGCGGCCGTCGCGCGCCGTGGTGATGAAGGACGCCGCCACCTGCAAGGCCAGCGCCGGGCCGTGGCGCGCGGCGATCAGATGCAGCATCAGATCGGTTGCGGGGGCGGCGCCGCCTGCACAAAAGCGCGCGCGGTCAATGACATAGCGGTCAGGCACCACGTCGATCTGGGGATGGGCGGCGGCGAAATCCTCCAGATCCTCCCAATGGACGGTGGCTTTGTGGCCGCGCAGCAGACCGGCGCGGGCCAAAACCCAAGGCCCGGCGTCGATGCCCCCCATGGCGGCAAATCCGGGGGCCATGCGCGACAGGTCGCGGATCAGCGGTTGCGGGGCGCTTTGCCAGTGTTGGAACCCGGCGATCACCACCAGCGCATCCGCGCCCTTGGCGGCGGCCAAGGGGCCAAAGGCGGGCAGTTCTATGCCGCAGGTCAGCGGCACCGGCGCGCCATCGGGTGAGACGACGCGCCAGCGGTACGCCTCGGCCCCGAGGTGCCGGTTGGCAGAGCGCAGGGGGTCCAGCGTCGAGGCAACCTCAAGGATCGACGATTGCGGCAGGACCAGAAGGGCCAGCGTCAGAGGCTGCGCTGAGGGCGCGAAGATTGTTTCGGTTTTAGCCATGTTTCTTTCGTAAATCGTCACGCCTGCCCGCGCAAGCCCGCTATGCTGCGCCAAATCCGTAGGAGGACGACGATGCCCCTGGCCATGAACCGCGACGTTTTTATCACCTGTGCTGTCACCGGGTCGGGCGGCACGCAGGACCGCAGCCCGCATGTGCCGCGCAGCCCTGAACAAATCGCCAAGTCGGCCATTGATGCGGCCAAGGCGGGGGCGGCGGTGGTGCATTGCCATGTGCGCGACCCGGAAACCGGCAAACCGTCGCGCGATCTGGCGATGTACCGCGAGGTGACCGAGCGGATCCGGGACAGTGGCACGGATGTGGTCTTGAACCTGACGGCGGGGATGGGCGGCGATCTGTTGTTTGACGGCACCGAAAAGATGAATGCGATGGGGCCGAAATCAGACATGGCGGGTGCCGCTGAACGGGTGGCGCATGTGGTGGAGTGTCGCCCCGAGATCTGCACGCTGGATTGCGGCACGATGAATTTCAACGAGGCCGATTATGTGATGGTCAACACGCCCGGCTTGCTGCGCGACATGGCGCGGCGGATGACGGCGGCGGGCACAAGGATCGAGATTGAGGCCTTTGACACCGGGCATCTTTGGCTGGCGAAGGAGCTGGTCAAAGAGGGCAATATCCCCTCCCCGGTTCTGGTGCAGTTGTGCATGGGCGTGCCATGGGGCGCGCCGGATGATCTGAACACCTTTCTTGCCATGGTCAACAATGTGCCCGCCGACTGGACATGGAGCGCCTTTGGTCTGGGGCGCAATCAGATGGCCTATGTCGCGGCGGCAGTTCTGGCGGGGGGCAATTGTCGGGTCGGGTTGGAAGATAACCTGTGGCTCGACAAGGGGGTTCTGGCGACAAATGCGCAACTGGTGGAGCGCGCGGTCACGGTGATTTCCAACATGGGCGCGCGGGTGATCACGCCGGCGGAAGTGCGGGCAAAGCTGAAGCTGGAAAAGCGCGCACCTTTGGCGCGGTAATTTGGCGCGGTAACTGTGCCCCCCCACCCTGACCCTCCCCACAAGTGGGAGGGGACAGACGGGGGGATGCTAAGGAACAATGTGGCCAATGCGGCCCCCTCCCCCCCCGTGGGGAGGGATGGGGTGGGGGGCGATCCCCCGGAAGAAAAGGAAAATCGGATGACACGCAAGGCGGCAATCATTGGCGGGGGCGTTATCGGCGGCGGTTGGACAGCGCGGTTCCTGCTGAACGGCTGGGATGTGGGCGTGTTCGATCCCGACCCGCAGGCCGAACGCAAGATTGCCGCGGTGATGGGCAACGCGCGGCTGGCCTTGCCGGCTCTGTCGGATGTGCCAATGCCGCCCGAGGGCACGCTGACCTTTCACGACACCATCGGAGAAGCGGTGGAAGGTGCGGAGTATGTGCAGGAAAGCGTGTCAGAACGGATCGAGTTGAAGCACCGGGTCTATGCCCAGTTGCAGCAGGCCAATCCGGGTGTGCTGATCGGGTCATCAACCAGCGGCTTCAAGGCCAGCGATTTGCAAAAAGGCTCTCCGGCGCCGGAAAATATCATTGTCGCCCATCCGTTCAACCCGGTCTATCTGCTACCCTTGTCCGAGATTTCGGGATCGGATGCCAATTCCGAAGCAACCGTGCAGAAGACCGTGCAGATCATGACCGACATCGGGATGTTCCCGCTGGTGATCCGCAAGGAAATTGACGCGTTCATCGGCAATCGTTTTCTGGAGGCGGTCTGGCGCGAGGCTCTGTGGATGCTGAAGGACGGTGTGGCCACCACCTCGGAAATTGACGACGCCATCCGCATGGGGTTCGGCCTGCGTTGGGGGCAGATGGGGCTGTTTGAAACCTATCGCGTCGCCGGGGGCGAGGCCGGGATGCGGCATTTCATGGCGCAGTTCGGCCCGGCGCTGAAATGGCCCTGGACCAAGTTGATGGATGTGCCGGAGTTCAACGAGGCGCTGGTTGATCTGGTCGCTAACCAATCGGACGCACAATCCGGGGCTTATAGCATCCGCGAGCTGGAACGGATCCGGGATCAGAATCTGGTCGGGTTCCTGCGCGCGCTGAAAGATCGCGACTGGGGGGCGGGCAAGGTTCTGCGCGCCCATGACGCCGCGCGGGCCGCCGAATTTCATGCCGCCACAGACAGCGGGCCCAAAGCCGAACCGCTGGTCATGGCGCATATGCAGGTACTGCCGGGCTGGATCGATTATAACGGTCATATGACCGAAAGCCGCTTTTACTTTGCCAATTCCGAAGTTGTGGACGCGTTTTTGCGGCTGATCGGGGCGGGGGTTGAGTATGTGGCGGGGGGCAACAGTTTTTATTCCGCCGAAACCCATATCCGTCATCTGGGCGAGGCGAAGTTGGGCGACCGGCTGACCGGTACGTTGCAGATCATCAGCGCCGATGAAAAGCGGTTCCGCAGTTTCGTGCGGATCATGAAGGGCGAGACTTGCGTGGCGACGATCGAACAGCTGTGTCTGCATGTCGATATGGGATCGGGCAAGACCTGCGGGGCGGCTGCGCCCGTCTGGGACAAATTGCGTGCGATTGCCGAAGGGCACGCGGGTCTGCCCCTGCCCGAGGGGGCCGGGCGCGCGGTGGGGGGCAAGAGGTAGGTCATGGATTTCGGACTGACGGACGAGCAAAAGATGATCGTCGAGGCGACACGCGGCTTTGTCGAGGCAGAGTTATACCCGCATGAGGCCGAGATAGAGCGCACCGGCATCCTGCGCCCGGAACTGCGCCGCGAGATCGCCGCCAAGGCCATCGCGGCGGGGCTTTATGCCGCCAATATGCCCGAAGAGGTGGGCGGCGCTGGTCTGGATACGATGACCTGGCTTTTGTACGAAAAAGAACTGGGCAAGGCGAATTACGCGCTGCATTGGAATTGCGTCTCGCGCCCGTCGAACATCCTTCTGGCCTGTGACGAGGACCAGCGCGCGAAGTACCTGCTGCCTTGCGTGCGCGGGGAAAAGCACGATTGTCAGGCGATGACCGAGCCGGGCGCCGGATCGGATCTGCGCGGCATGAAGGCCTTTGCGCGGGCCGATGGCGATGATTTCGTGCTGAACGGCACCAAGCATTTCATCAGCCATGCCGATGTGGCCGATTTCGCCATCGTCTGGGTGGCGACGGGTGAGGAAGAAACCCCGCGGGGCAAGAAAAAGCGGATCACGGCGTTTCTGGTGGACAAGGGGACGCCGGGGTTCACCGTGCGCGACGGCTATCGCAACGTGTCGCACCGGGGTTACAACAACATGGTGCTGGAGTTTGACGATTGCCGGTTGAACAAGCGGCAGGTGCTGGGCGAGGTTCACAAGGGCTTTGAAGTGGCCGGAAAATGGCTGGGCGCGACGCGGTTGCAGGTGGCGTCAACCTGTCTGGGACGGGCGGAACGGGCGCTGAACCACGCCATTTCCTTTGCGGCGGAACGCAAGCAATTCGGCCAACAGATCGGCAAGTTTCAGGGCATCTCGTTCAAGCTGGCCGATATGGCGATGGAGTTGAAGGCGGCGGAATTGCTGACGCGCGAGGCGGCGTGGAAATACGACATGGGCACCGTGACCGAAGCGGATATGTCGATGGCCAAGCTGAAGGCGACCGAAGTGCTGGCGATGGTCGCGGATGAGGCAATCCAGATTCACGGCGGCATGGGGTTGATGGACGAGTTGCCGCTGGAACGGATCTGGCGCGACGCGCGGGTGGAACGGATCTGGGAAGGTACCTCGGAAATCCAGCGGCACATCATCAGCCGGGAATTGCTGCGCCCGCATGGGGCCTAAGATCAAAAGCCGGGGGTTTCACACCCCCGGGCTTGGGTTTTCAAGAAAACCCCAAGCCTCCCCCGTGGGAATATTTATGAACAGATGAAAGCAACCAGATGTTAACCAATCCGCGCCAATGTGATCTTGCCGAACAGGGGGGGACCCCGATGACGGTAACAGGTGAAGATTCCCTGCTCCGTTGGTTCGGGGCAGGGCGTCATCTTGCGGCATTCATCTGTTCCGAAATATCCCGGGGGGAGTTTGAGTTTTCTCGAAAATTCAAACGCGGGGGCTGGCCCCCGGCGACCTGTGCCAAGATTTCAGGTCAACCATGAGGTCGCTGGATCGCCTGTTGCGGCCAAAATCCATCGCCGTTCTGGGCGCAGGCTGGGGCCTGAATGTGATCGAGCAGTGCCGCAAGATGGGCTTTGCCGGGCAGGTCTGGCCCGTGCATCCGACAAAATCTGAAATCGGGGGCCTGCGCGCCTATGCCAGTCTGGCCGATCTGCCGTCACCCCCAGATGCCACATTTGTCGGGGTGAACCGCTATGCCTCGATTGAGGTTGTGGCGGAGTTGGCGGCGTTGGGGGCGGGGGGGGCGATCTGTTTCGCCTCTGGCTGGACCGAGGCGGGTGAGCCGGAGTTGCAGGGCAGGCTTATTGCGGCGGCGGGGGAGATGCCCATCCTTGGCCCGAATTGCTATGGTGTGATCAATTATCTGGACGGTGCTTTGCTGTGGCCGGATCAGCATGGCGGCATCCGGGTGGACCGGGGTGTGGCGTTGGTCAGCCAGTCGTCGAACATCGTGATCAATATGGGGATGCAGAAGCGCGCCTTGCCCGTGGCCTATGTCGCCTGTCTGGGCAATGCGGCGGTGGTGGGACTGGCGGATCTGGCCGGGGCCTTGCTGGATGATCCGCGTGTCACCGCCTTGGGCCTGTATATCGAAGGCATCGACGATGCCCCGGCCTTTGCCGCGCTGGCGCAAAAGGCGCGGGCGGCGGGCAAGGGCGTGGTCTGCATCAAATCCGGAAAGACCGAATTGAGCCGGACCGCGGCGGCCAGCCATACCGCGTCCCTTGCCGGCGGCGGGGCGGCGTCCAGCGCGTTTCTGCGGCAAATCGGCGTCGCCGAGGTCAACACCCCGTCCGAGCTGATCGAAACGCTCAAAATCTTCCACACCCATGGGCCGCAGATCGGCGCGCGTCTGTGTTCGTTGTCCTGTTCGGGCGGCGAGGCCGGGTTGGTGGCCGATCTGGCGGCACCTTACGGCATCGACTTTCCCCCGGTTCCCGAGGCAACCCGCGCGCGGTTGGCCGAGATTCTTGGGCCGATCGTCACCATCGCCAACCCTTTGGATTATCACACCTTCATCTGGGGGGATGGGCCGCGCACGCGGGATGTTTTCACCACGATGCTGGCCGCCTATGACGCGGGGATCTACATCATTGATCCGCCACGCGGCGACCGCTGTGACCCCTCGGGCTATGACCCCGCGCTGGAGGCGATCGTTGCGGCGCAGGCGGACACC
>JANNBI010000359.1:0-2727 GCA_031385345.1 Paracoccaceae bacterium
CTCCTTGATGGCGCGCTCCATCCGCAGCAGGCCGACGCGGTACTGGTTTTCCATCAATTCGCCGACCGAGCGCACCCGGCGGTTGCCAAGGTGGTCGATGTCGTCAATCTCGCCCTTGCCGTCGCGCAGTTCAGTCAGGGCCTTGATGCAGGCCACGATATCGGCACGGTCCAGCGTACGCTGGGTATCCGGGCGACCCAGATCCAGACGCATGTTCATCTTGACCCGGCCAACGGCGGACAAGTCATAACGCTCGCTGTCAAAGAACAGGGTGTCGAACAGCTGCGAGGCCGCTTCAACCGTCGGCGGTTCACCCGGGCGCATGACGCGGTAAATGTCCATCAGCGCGGTGTCGCGGCCCATGTTCTTGTCGGCCGCCATCGTGTTGCGGATATAGGGACCGACGTTGATATTGTCGATGTCCAGCACCGGAATGTCGGTGATGCCCTGATCGACCAGCAGCTTGACAGATCCGCCTTTCGGCTCTCCGTCGCGGTCGTAATCCATCGTCAGCTCGTCACCAGCTTCAGCCCAGATCTCTCCGGTCTGCTCGTTGATGATGTCTTTGGCGATGTAGCGGCCAAGGATATGGTCAAACGGCACCAGAAGTTCGGTGACAGACCCTTCGTCTTTCCACTTCTTCACCATGCGCGGCGTGCATTTTTCGCCAGCTTTCAGAATGACTTCGCCGGTGGCGGCGTCAACCAGATCATAGGTCGGACGGGTGCCCGAAACACGACCGGGGAAGAACTTGGTGATCCAGCCCTTGTTCTTGACGTGCTTGAAGTTGATCGTCTCATAGTAGGCATCCATGATGCCTTCCTGGTCCATGCCCAAGGCGTAAAGCAGCGTCGTCACCGGCAGTTTGCGGCGACGGTCGATGCGCGCGAACACGATATCCTTGGCGTCAAACTCGAAGTCCAGCCAAGACCCGCGGTAGGGAATGATCCGGCAGGCGAACAGCAGTTTGCCCGAGGAATGGGTCTTGCCCTTGTCATGGTCAAAAAACACGCCCGGCGAGCGATGCATCTGGCTGACGATAACCCGCTCGGTGCCATTCACGATGAAGGTGCCGTTGTGCGTCATCAAGGGCATGTCGCCCATGTAGACGTCTTGTTCCTTGATGTCCTTGACCGAGCGCGCGCCCGTGGTCTCGTCAACATCAAACACGATCAGGCGCAGCGTCACCTTCAAAGGTGCGGCATAGGTCATGTCACGCGACTGACATTCATCCACGTCATATTTGGGCTTTTCCAGCTCGTACTTGACGAACTCCAGCACCGCAGTTTCGTTGAAATCCTTGATCGGGAAAACCGACTGGAACGTGCCTTGGATTCCCTCGCCATCCAGCGGTTTGGGGCTGTCGCCCGACCGCAGGAACAGGTCGTAGGAGGATTTCTGAACCTCAATCAGGTTCGGCATGTCCAGAACTTCGCGAATTTTGCCGAAATACCGGCGGATCCGCTTCTGACCAACGTAAGCTTGCGCCATGCTCGTCGTTACCTTTCATCTTTTTTTCGCCGGCGCGCGTCCTGTCGGGCACAGGGGCACGCCGCTTGGCGAGAGGGCCGCAAGGGTTCCATTCGTGCCGCCTGTCCCGTCAGGCAACTCCCGAACCCGTCACCGCGTCTTGGAACCGGCTTTCACGAAAGCAGGTTCCAAGACGCGCTAAACTGGACCGGGGTTACCCCCGACCCAGTTCGCGATTTCAACGGCGGAACGGCGATTGACCGTTCCTTGCCGGATTACTTCAGTTCAACCTTGGCGCCAGCGGCTTCCAGAGTTTTCTTGAAGCCTTCAGCGTCAGCTTTGGTGACGCCTTCTTTGACTTTGCCGCCGGCCTCGACCAGGTCCTTGGCTTCTTTCAGGCCCAGACCGGTGATGGTGCGGACTTCCTTGATGACGTTGATTTTGTTCGGACCAGCTTCGGTCAGGACAACGTCAAATTCGGTCTGCTCTTCGACCGGAGCCGCAGCAGCGGCCGGGCCAGCAGCCATCATGACGGCGCCACCAGCTGCCGGCTCGATGCCGTAGGTGTCCTTCAGGATGGTTTTCAGTTCCTGCGCTTGCAGCAGGGTCAGACCGACGATTTGTTCGGCGAGTTTGTTCAGATCAGCCATTTTGCTCATTCCGTAAGGTTAAAGGGTTCCAACGCGATGGGGATGTCCCACGCAGGTCAGGATCAGGCCGCAGCCCTCTCCTCGATGGTCGAAAGGATGCTTGCGATGTTCGCAGCAGGCGCGCCAATGGCACCGGCAAGGGCAGAAGCAGGCGACCCGATCATGCCGACGATCTGAGCGATAAGCTCTTCACGCGACGGCAGCGAGGCGACGGCCTTCACACCAGCCAGATCCAAAACCGTATCACCCATCGCCCCGCCCAGGATCACGAACTTGTCGTTCACTTTGGCATAGGCATCGGTGACCTTGGCCGCAGCCACAGGATCTTCCGAAAAGGCAAGGACGGTCATGCCCGAAAGGAGATTGCCCATCTTAACGCCGGGCTTCCCATCAAGGGCGATTTTGGCGAGCTTGTTCTTGGCAACGCGTACGGACCCGCCTACTTCGCGCATTTTGGCGCGCAGGTCCTGCATCTGTGCAACGGTCATACCTACGTAGTGTGCAACCACAACCACGCCAGAGCTTGCGAAGATTTGGTCCAGATCGGCGACCACTTTCTCTTTTTGGGCTCTATCCACAGTGTCACTCCAAGTTTGGGGGGTTTCCC
>JANNBI010000365.1:0-6715 GCA_031385345.1 Paracoccaceae bacterium
TGAAAGCGGGGGATTTGTGTGAAAAATCCGGGGGAACGGGGTTTTGTTAGTCGGTTGTTAACTATTGGGGGGGGGTGAGGGAACGGGGGTGAACAGGGGAAGAGATAGTGTCGGGCTGTCCCCCGACTTACGGGGCAACGCAAAAGGCCCCCCAGTTTTCCGGGGGGCCTTTGCTGTGTCCTAGAGCCGCGATCAGTCGTGGCTGTCGATGTCCATCAGGTCCAGATCAATCACTGGCTCTGCCACGACCGGGGCAGCCAGCTGGGCGGCAACCTCGGCTTCGGAACGGCGGGCTTCGATCACGTCGAGGTCGCGGTCTGCAGCGACTTTCTTGACGCGGCTGGTGGCCCCGCCGGTGCCGGCCGGGATCAGACGGCCAACGATGACGTTCTCTTTCAGGCCGACCAGTTTGTCACGCTTGCCCTGAACCGAAGCTTCGGTCAGCACCCGCGTGGTTTCCTGGAACGACGCGGCCGAGATGAAGGACCGGGTCTGCAACGACGCCTTGGTGATCCCCAACAGCACTGGTTCGGCTTTCGCCTCACGCAGACCACGGGCACGAGCCTTGGCATTTTCTTCGTCCAGCTCGATCTTTTCGACCTGCTCGCCCTTCAGCAACGTGGTGTCGCCGCCGTCAAGGATTTCCAGCTTTTGCAGCATCTGGCGCACGATAACTTCGATGTGCTTGTCGTTGATCTTCACGCCTTGCAGGCGATAAACATCCTGCACTTCGTCGATCATGTAGTTTGCCAGCGCTTCAACACCCAAGATCCGCAAAATGTCGTGCGGGGCCGGGTTGCCGTCCATGATGTAATCGCCCTTCTGGACAAAATCACCTTCCTGAACCGGAATGTGTTTGCCCTTCGGAATCATGTACTCCATCGGCTGCAACGTCTCGTCGATGGCTTCCAGCGTGATGCGGCGCTTGGACTTGTAGTCCTTGCCAAACCGCACATAGCCATCTGCTTCAGCGATGATCGCGTGGTCCTTCGGACGGCGCGCTTCGAACAATTCGGCCACGCGGGGCAGACCCCCGGTGATGTCCTTGGTCTTGGCACCTTCGCGCGGAATACGGGCCACAACGTCGCCCGGCTTCATCTCTTGGCCGTCTTCGACCGAAAGAACCGCGTCCACCGACATCGGATAGCTGATGGGGTTGCCCGCATCGTTGCGCACCGGGTCACCCGTGGCTGGATCCATCAGGATCACCTCAGGCTTCAGATCGCCGCCCTTGGGGGCCGAGCGCCAGTCCGATACGATGCGCTGGGTCATGCCCGTCGCATCATCGGTATCTTCGCGCACGGAGATGCCCGCGAACAGATCCTTGAACTTGGCCACGCCGTGCTTTTCCGCGATGATCGGCAGGGTATAGGGATCCCATTCGAACAGTTTCGCGCCACGTTTGACCTGCGCGCCGTCACGGACGTGCAGTTTGGAGCCGTAGGACAGTTTGTGGACCGCTCGTTCCTGACCCGCGTCGTCGATGATCGCCAGGGACATGTTCCGCCCGATGACGATCTGCTCGTTCAGCTCGTTGGCCAGAAGGTTGGCGTTGCGGAATTCCACGCGGCCTTCCTGGCTGGCTTCAAGGAAGGATTGCTGGCCGCCCTGTGCCACGCCGCCGATGTGGAACGTCCGCATCGTCAACTGTGTGCCGGGTTCACCGATGGATTGGGCCGCGATGATACCAACGGCTTCGCCCTGGTTCACCAAAGTGCCGCGGGCAAGGTCGCGCCCATAGCACATTGCGCAAACGCCCTCTTCGGCCTCACAGGTCAGCGGGCTGCGGATGCGGGTGACCGCAACGTTCGCTTGCGCGATTAGGTCGGCACGGCGTTCGTCGATCAGCTCGCCCCGGGCGACGATCACTTCCAGGGTGCCAGGCACCAAGATGTCATCGGCGGCCACTCGGCCCAGAACACGCTCGGCAAGGGTCTGCACCACTTCACCGTCGTTCACGGCCGCTTCTGCGGTGATCGCACGTTCAGTTCCGCAATCGTGCATGCGCACGATGCAGTCTTGCGCCACGTCTACCAGACGGCGAGTCAGATAGCCCGAGTTCGCTGTCTTTAGTGCGGTATCCGCAAGACCCTTACGGGCACCGTGGGTAGAGTTGAAGTATTCAAGAACGGTCAGACCTTCCTTGAAGTTCGAGATGATCGGAGTTTCGATGATCTCGCCCGAAGGCTTGGCCATCAGACCGCGCATACCGCCCAGCTGTTTCATCTGCGTAACCGAGCCACGCGCACCGGAGTGGGCCATCATGTAAACCGAGTTCGGCTCCATTTCGGCACCTTCGGGGGTGTAGCGCGCCGCCGAGATGGTGGACATCATCGCGTCCGTCACCTTGTCGTTGCACTTGGACCAGGCGTCCACGACCTTGTTGTACTTTTCGCCCTGAGTGATCAGGCCGTCCAGATACTGCTGTTCAAAGCCAGCAACCTGTTCCTTGACCTCATTGACGATGGTCCATTTGGTGTCGGGTATCAGCATGTCGTCCTTGCCGAACGAGATGCCGGCCTTGAACGCCTCGCGGAAGCCCAGACCCATGATCTGGTCACAGAAAATCACCGATTCCTTCTGACCGCAGTAGCGGTAGACGGTGTCGATGACCGACTGAACTTCTTTCTTGCGCAGCAGGCGGTTCACCAGATCGAAGGGAGCCTTGGCGTTCAGCGGCAGGATATTGCCCAGACGCAGACGGCCGGGCGTGGTGTCGAACCGCTTCCAGACGATATTGCCCTCTTCGTCAACCTGGCGCAGGCGGGCCTTAATCTTGGCGTGCAGATGCACAGCCCCGGCGGCCAGCGCGTGGTCAACTTCCTCGATGTCCGCGAAGGCCATGCCTTCACCGACCATGCCTTTGCGTTCCATGGTAGCATAGTAGAGGCCAAGAACCATGTCCTGCGACGGAACAATGATCGGAGCGCCGTTGGCGGGCGACAAAACGTTGTTGGTCGACATCATCAACACGCGGGCTTCAAGCTGGGCCTCAAGGCTCAGCGGCACGTGAACAGCCATCTGGTCGCCGTCGAAGTCGGCGTTGAAGGCCGAACAGACCAGCGGGTGCAGCTGAATTGCCTTGCCTTCGATCAGGATCGGCTCAAACGCCTGAATGCCCAGACGGTGCAGCGTGGGCGCGCGGTTCAGCAGAACCGGATGCTCGCGGATGACCTCGTCGAGGATGTCCCAGACCTCGGGACGCTCTTTTTCGACCAGTTTCTTGGCCTGCTTGACGGTCGAGGACAGACCCTTTGCCTCAAGCCGCGAGTAGATGAAGGGCTTGAACAGCTCCAACGCCATCTTCTTGGGCAGACCGCACTGGTGCAGTTTCAATTCCGGGCCGGTCACGATGACCGAACGGCCCGAGAAGTCCACGCGCTTGCCCAAAAGGTTCTGACGGAAGCGGCCCTGCTTGCCTTTCAGCATGTCGGACAGCGATTTCAGCGGACGCTTGTTGGTGCCGGTGATGACACGGCCACGACGACCGTTGTCGAACAAGGCATCGACGGCTTCTTGCAACATGCGCTTTTCGTTGCGCACGATGATGTCGGGCGCGCGCAGTTCGATCAGCCGCTTCAGACGGTTGTTGCGGTTGATCACCCGGCGATAAAGATCGTTCAGGTCAGAAGTCGCAAAACGGCCGCCGTCCAGCGGGACCAGCGGGCGCAGTTCCGGCGGGATCACCGGAAGCACGGTCAGCACCATCCATTCCGGTCGGTTGCCGGATTCAAGGAAGCTTTCGACGATCTTCAGACGCTTGATGATCTTCTTTGGCTTCAATTCACCGGTGGCCTGCTTCAGGTCTTCGCGCAGCTGATCAGCCGTCGATTCCAGATCGATGGCAGCCAGCATTTCGCGGATTGCTTCAGCACCGATATTGGCGGTGAAGGCGTCGGCGCCGTATTGATCCTGCGCATCCAGGAACTCTTCTTCAGTCATCAACTGGCCATAGGTCAGGTCGGTCAGACCCGGCTCTATCACCACATAATTTTCGAAGTAGAGGATACGTTCCAGATCCCGCAATGTCATGTCCAGCATCAGACCGATCCGGCTGGGCAGGGACTTCAGGAACCAGATATGCGCAACGGGGGCTGCCAGTTCGATATGGCCCATCCGCTCGCGGCGGACCTTCTGCAGGGTAACCTCAACGCCGCATTTCTCGCAGACAACGCCGCGATATTTCATGCGCTTGTATTTGCCGCAGAGGCATTCGTAATCCTTGATCGGGCCAAAGATCCGGGCGCAGAACAGACCGTCCCGTTCAGGTTTGAACGTGCGGTAATTGATAGTTTCGGGTTTCTTGATCTCACCGAAGGACCACGACAGAATCCGCTCGGGCGAGGCCAAGGAGATCTTGATCTCGTCAAAGGTCTTGACGGGGGCAACCGGGTTGAACGGGTTGGTTGAGAGTTCCTGGTTCATTTCAATTCCTAAGAAAGGGGGCGGCGGTCAGAGGCGGACCAAAATTTTTCGTCCGAAAAATTTTGGTCCCGAAGAGTTTTCGACGAAAACTCTTCTATTCCTCCTCCGCATCCAGGAGTTCCATGTTGAGGCCGAGGCCGCGCACTTCCTTGACAAGGACGTTGAAGGATTCTGGCACGCCAGCTTCAAAGTTGTCCTCGCCTTTGACGATGCTTTCGTAAACCTTGGTGCGGCCTGCAACGTCATCCGACTTGACCGTCAGCATCTCTTCCAGGGTATAGGCGGCGCCGTAAGCTTCCAAAGCCCAGACCTCCATCTCACCCAGACGCTGGCCACCGAACTGCGCTTTACCACCCAGCGGCTGCTGCGTGACAAGCGAGTAAGGTCCGGTGGAACGGGCGTGCAGCTTGTCATCCACCAGGTGGTGAAGTTTCAGCATGTATTTCACACCCACGGTGACCTTGCGGGCGAATTGCTCGCCCGAGCGGCCATCGAACACGATCGACTGGCCCGAAGTGTCGAATCCGGCTCGGGTCAGCGCGTCGTTCACATCCGCTTCCTTGGCACCGTCAAACACCGGGGTCGCAATCGGCACGCCCTTGGTCACCTTGCCGGCAAGTTCCAAGAATTCAGCCTCGGTCCGGTCGGCAAAGGCTTCTTCATAGGTCTCGTCGCCATAGGCGAAACGTACCGCATCCCGCACCGGAGTCATATCGCCGTTGCGGCGGTATTCCTTCAGCGCGTCGTCGATCTTGATCCCCAGACCGCGTGCGGCCCAGCCCATATGGGTTTCCAGAATCTGACCGACGTTCATCCGCGACGGCACGCCAAGCGGGTTCAGCACCAGATCAACCGGGGTGCCGTCAGCGAGGAAGGGCATATCCTCCATCGGGACGACTTTGGAGATAACACCCTTGTTGCCGTGACGGCCGGCCATCTTGTCACCGGGTTGCAGCTTACGCTTCACCGCGACGAACACCTTGACCATCTTCATCACGCCCGGAGGCAGATCGTCACCGCGGCGCACCTTTTCGACCTTGTCGTCAAAACGGTGATCCAGGGCGCGTTTCTGCGCTTCGAACTGGTCGTGCAGCGCTTCGACTTCCTTGGCCAGATCCTCTTCGGCCACGGCCAACTGCCACCACTGACCACGCGACAGCGTGCCCAGCAGATCGTCGTCGATGGTTGACCCGGACTTGATGCCCTTGGGGCCTTTCACGGCCACGCGACCCATGATCAGCGCCTTGAGACGCGAGTAGATGTTGCGCTCCAGAATGGTCAGCTCGTCGTCGCGGTCGCGCGCCAGACGTTCGACTTCTTCACGCTCAATCTGCAAGGCGCGTTCGTCTTTGTCCACGCCGTGACGGTTGAACACACGCACTTCGACGATTGTGCCATAGGCGCCGGGTGGCAGACGCAAGGAGGTGTCCCGGACATCCGATGCCTTTTCGCCAAAGATGGCGCGCAGCAGCTTTTCTTCCGGGGTCATCGGCGATTCACCCTTGGGGGTGATCTTTCCGACCAGGATGTCGCCCGGCTGAACCTCGGCCCCGATATAGACGATGCCCGCTTCGTCAAGGTTGCGCAGGGCTTCCTCACCGACGTTGGGGATGTCGCGGGTGATTTCTTCTGGCCCCAGTTTCGTGTCGCGGGCGGCCACTTCGTATTCTTCGATATGAATCGAGGTGAACACATCGTCGCGCAGAATGCGTTCCGAAATCAGGATCGAGTCTTCGTAGTTGTAGCCATTCCACGGCATAAAGGCGACGACGACGTTCCGGCCAAGGGCCAGTTCGCCCATGTCGGTACAGGGGCCGTCGGCTACCACTTCGCCGCGCATCACCACATCGCCCACCTTCACCAGCGGACGCTGGTTGATGCAGGACGACTGGTTGGACCGCTTGAACTTGCGCAGACGGTAGATGTCCACGCCAGGTTCGCCGGGGTCCAGCATTTCGGTGGCGCGCACCACGATGCGGGTCGCGTCAACCTGGTCGATCACACCGGCGCGGCGGGCCATGATGGCCGCCCCGCTGTCCCGCGCAACCACGGCTTCAATCCCGGTGCCGACGAACGGCGCGTCGGATTGCAGCAAGGGAACCGCCTGACGCTGCATGTTCGAGCCCATGAGGGCGCGGTTGGCGTCGTAATTCTCTAGGAACGGGATCAGCGAGGCAGCAACCGAAACCAGCTGCTTGGGGCTCACGTCGATCAGGTCGATGGCATCCGGCGGGTTCAGCATGAATTCCCCGGCTTTCCGCGAGGAAATCAGGTCATCCGTGAAACGCCC
>JANNBI010000375.1:0-2849 GCA_031385345.1 Paracoccaceae bacterium
TTTCAACACCTGTTGAAAACCCGGGATTCAATGAAAGATCGCAAGTGGCAAAAGCCGATTGGCGACGCCTTACAGGATCTTTCGGACCTGGTCCGCACGCTGCATTGAATCCGTGATGATCGGATCGCTTACGCTGCCCGGCACCTGATCGCCCAAGGCAAGCTTTGTTCGTTCCAGCGCCGGACCGAGGCGCTCTGCCATGTCTGAGAGAAGCTCGAGCGCACGGTTCCTTGGAAAGCCACAGGTCTTGCCCTCGGCTTCAAAGTGGCGCGGCACGATTTCGTCAATGCCGTATTGGCCGTCGATCGACATGGCGAGCCGGTAGCGTTTGCGCTGAAGGCGTCCGGCATGGACGACCGGCGCTACACTCAGGATGTCGTAGAGCGGAGCGAGACGGAAGCGGCCGCGGCGCCCCAGTTGCAGGCTGAAATTCTTGGCATGCCCGTCAGAGGCACCGATCAGGAAGTAGAAGATCTGGGCGCGGAAGAAGGTTTCGCGATCCCGGATCGGGTCGTCGGATTCCCGCAGGAGTTCCATGATTTGGCCGATGCCCGGGCCGCCGGCTTTTTGGTATTTCCGGGCGGAGGGGAAGCCGAGGGATTGGCAGATATCTTCCTGTGGCAGACGCTTCAGGGTTTCACCTTCCCAAAGCCGGTCGAAGCGCTCGACAGCCAGCGTGACCAACCCCGTCAAGGTGATCTTCTCGACCTTCGCCACGGGTAGCCCGATCTCACGGGCCAGCGTCATGCAGAAGAGCTCGTTCTCGACGCTATCGCGCATGTCGATTTCGTCGGGACCGGGCAGGATGCCCATCGGGGTTTTGAAAATGTGGCTCGTGGGCGTGATGCCGCGTGGTTTCGCCCAATGGTCGCCGATGCGAAGGTAGGCGGTCTTTTCCTGTGCTCCGGCGATGGAGATCCGGAAGTCCTCGTCATCTCCAAGCGCCAAAGGTGCGGCAGCAAGGTTTTTCAGATCAGCGACCATCTCCTCTTCGGAAATCTCGCGATATGCCATGTCCTGGGTCGCAGGCTCTTCTTCCAGCGGCAAGAACTGCAATGCCCCCACACAGTCCCGCCCGAGGGCTGACAGAAGGGAGAAAACGTCCTTGCCCGCGGCACCTACCCGCGCCGCGATCTTTTCACGGAGTTCACCTTCCGCATCGGGCAGAAGGTTGTCAAAGGCGGCAATCACCGGATCGCCTTTCCAGTCCGCCTGCGTCAGAGGCAGGACGCTTGCCACGGGGAAAGCCAAGTCCGAGGCCAGCCAGGCCGGATCGTAGGAAAAGGCAATGCCGCCATCGGTGTCTTTGATCAGCGTGCCGACCCGGGTTCGTTCATACCAAACCCCGGTCTTGCTGCGCCGGATGCCGGCTCGCCTCCGTGCCAAGCGCGACATGTCAGTTCGTATCCTGTTCGGGCATGCGCCCGGTCACGGTCAAATCGGCACCCAGAGCTTCCAGTAGCCGCAGGTATACATCCAGACTGACCGAAACGACGCCCGTCTCGATATCCGAGATGGTGGATTGGGCAGTACCCGTCGTTTCAGCGAGTTGCTTCTGGGTCATCCCCTGGGCACGCCTGCGGGCGCGAAGGGCTGCTGCCGCCTGCCGGAGGCTACGTATGGAATGGGTGAGGGGCTTTTCCATAGCAAACTAATAGTCCATCGGCTATATTTCGTCAATATAGCCAAAAGACGATTGTTCCGTGATATCCCAGTTAAGCTATAATTTGTAAATATCGTTCAAGGGCGATGGGGAAGTCTCAGCGGGGTTTAAAAGAAGGAGAACTCGGCTAAGCCTAGCCGGACTGATAAGGCGTCAGCCCGTTGGGATTCCGGGCCTGCCATCGCCGCATTCCGGGCAACGGCGTTGAAAAACGTCTGAACCGTTCGCACCGTACCGCGCCCCGCAGTGGCGACATTGCAGGATGTAGACGATCTGGTTGTGGTCAGTACCCGGCTGTCCGGTGCGGGACAGCACTTCCTGACTATTGCGGTACACGTAACCAGTGGCCGTGGTTGAGGATCTGCGAGGGCTTTCACTCTTTGGGCGGGAGCGGGGCTTGTCGGTCGGGGGCCAAATGGTTCCGAGAATCCAGCCTTCGACCTGAGCTGTCATCGCAACACTTTCCGGCTGGGGCGGCGCAAACGCCTGTTTGATTTCACCGCTGATATCGGCCTCCTGAAGCCAACGCGCGATTGCATAGGCATCGTGCTGGTCCTGAGTTCTGGCCTCGCTGCCATAGAGGCTGCTCCAAAGCCTCGGATAGGCCTCGAGGATCACTGAGGCGTCCTGAGCAGGTACCCAACCATCAAAAGGCCAGAAATGGATTTGCGGGCGAGCCTGTCGAATTTTGCGCAACCATGGGATGCCTGCATGGGTTGATTTGGCGACCGTTCCCTGAACGTCGAAATTGAAAACTGACTTAGCCGATCCGGCAGCTTCCTCCGTCAGGCGGCGCCAATGCCTCTCTCCTTGCCGCGCCGCGCCATTTCCAACTGACCCGTCGCGCACGAAATCGACATAAGTGTGCTTGCCGTCCGTCGGCCAATGCGCACAGAAATCGTCGAGGAAATTCGGCCAATCGGGCTCAAGGCCATGCCGCTCGAAGTAGCGTATGGGGAACGAAAAGCCGTGATCAATGCCGACGACCGTCGGCACTGTTCCATCCAGGGTGTCGATCAGCCAGTCGGCGAGGCTGTGCCTTGTCCAGTATTTCTTGGGGCTGGCGGGCGGCAATACCTCTTCGGCGGCGCTGTCGCCCAAAGTCTGATAGACGCGCAGCCCTTTCAGGCTGGCCTCGGCGGTTTCTGCCCCTGAATAGTCGATGCCGATGGTGCGACGGAATCTG
>JANNBI010000050.1:0-1744 GCA_031385345.1 Paracoccaceae bacterium
CAAACCCCCAAGACTTTGCGGACTTGGTTGCAAAAAAACTCGCTGACCTGATGTTTTCAGCCACGGCGCTGGAATCGACCTTGCAGGCGGTGTCATCCGTTCTGTGCCAGCAATCTTGCGAACGGACCGACGCCGTTCTGCGCGTCATCCGGCAGATAGAGGCTGATTTTTCCCGCGCAAAGCCGGGCCTTGCCGCCGACCTTGACGCTTTCGTCCGGATGGCCGGATTGGAGCTGTCATTGGCCACGCAGCCGGACAGTCGGACAAGCGCGACGCTGGCCGCCCTCGGCCCGCAAGGCTCGCCCCCGCGCGCCACCCGCGCCGCGATATCAACCCCACCGCCCGCTGGTGTCTGGGGAGCCTTGGCGGGCGCCGGCAACTGACCGACAACTTGTCGGGTGTCGCGGCCGTTCTGCGCGGCACCCTCAGGTATGGAATACATCACTGTTGTGAACAACCGTTCGGTGTCAGCCTGCGCTGATGGCGCAAAGGATGTTGTCCCGACATGGTTGCGAACACCCAACCCTACAAAGGTCAAAGATCGTGCCCCAACCTGTCTGGACGTTTCAGAACAGCAACGGCCATTGGGCCATCGCGCGCGGCAGCGAAGGACGTTGGCATCCGATGCTGGGGAATGACGCTTTGGGCTCCTACCACAGCGCAGAGGCTGCCCTTGATGATCTGGTCGGCGGTCATACATTCCGGCCGCCCTCCGGGCTGGACCCGTCAACCTGCGAACTTCCCGAGGACCTGTCGAACTGGTCCAAACGGCAGGGCTGACAGAATCCGGTGCTGCTTGCGCAGCCTTTGTTCAGACCGCGACAGCGGGCACATTGAACCGCCTGCCTCATGCGGCTTCTCCTGTATTGGCATCCCGCGCGCTGACCGGCCCATTCCCGACCGGGTTGTCGCGCATATAGGCCCGCAGCTTGTCGGCGGTGTGCAAACTGCAACTGGACCCACCTTCGGTCCACTTGAACCAGGTCTTCCCCGACGCCCCGATCGCGCGCTGCACCACCGTCGTCGGCAACACGCCGCGCGCAGCGGCATAGGTTTGAATTTCAAGGATGAGTTGTTCCATGAAATGGATGAGTAGTGTTTTAGCCCTACTGCGTCAAGGACTTTCGCCCGATGGAAATGTCGCGTCCGTCGCGCGATATTTCATCGCATGAACAACAATGACTTCGCCCGCAGGCTGAAAGCCCGCATCGACAACGACCCCACGCTAACCGAAGCGGGGCTGGCCGTTCGTGCAGGATTAGACAATAGCACTATTCGCGGGATGCTTGCTGGCCGCGCTAAAAATCCGCGCCTGGACACGATGCAGAAGATCTGCGCGGCTCTTGGCACCACGGTTCAGGACTTCATGCGCGCGGATCAGACCCCGGAAGAACGCGAGATTCTGCGGCTAGTAGCGCAGCTATCCGAACCGCTGCGCCGTCAGCTGCTAGGCTATGCAGAAGCCTTGGCTGCTGGTCAGGCCCTGCCCGCAGAACCGCCAAAAGCCGCTGAATGATCTGCCTGTCCGTCACAACCGCCACCTGAACATGTTCTTAGTATGTTCACGTTAAGGTTGCCACCCAGATTCGGTCAAGATTACAATCTCGACTTCAGTCGTCCGTGACACTATGGCCAGGAACTTTACCAAATTCGTCGAAGATTTCGGCATCCAACGCCGCATCCAGAAATTTCAAAAGCGCTGACCGTTCATACTCTGGCTTGCCATCGATCGATCTGGCTGCAG
>JANNBI010000404.1:0-3845 GCA_031385345.1 Paracoccaceae bacterium
GGCCCCAAATTCCGGGGGTGATCGGCAAAGGCCTGTTCGGCCAGATCGAACCAGCCGCGCATCTGCGGCACATGCAGCATCAGGTCGCGCAACATGCCGGCAGACTGGCTACCCTCGCCGGGGAACAGGAAGGCGAGCTTGCCGCCCACCGGCTGACTGGCCAGATAGACCCCCTTGCGGTCACGCAATTTGGTTTTTCCGGCAGCCAAAGCTTCGGCAGCGCGGCGCAGCAAGGCCTGCGCATCGGTCAAGGACTTCGCCACGATGCCCAGCCGCCAATCGCCCGCCGAAACCCGGTCCAGCGCGCGGTTTCGGGAAATCTGGGCCAGATCGGCACCCGGTCGGTCCAAGTCTGCCAGCAGGGCCTGCACATTGGCCGCCAGCGCCGTGGCATCGGCCCCGGACAGAAAGAACACCTCGCTTGGCCGGGAAATCTGCGGCTGAACCGCAGACACGGTGGGGGGCAAGTGATCCGCCAGCGCGCGCAGATCCGGGGGGATATATTCCTCCAGAATGGCATGGGCGTTGATGCCGCCAAAGCCAAAGGCATTCACCCCGGCGCGGCGTGGCGTGGCCATCCCATGCACCCAAGGCCGCGCTTCGGTGTTCAGATAAAACCGTGTCTGGTCCAAACCAAGGTTTGGGTTCGGCGCATCCAGCAGCATCGGCGGCAAGACCCGGTGGTGCAAGGCATAGGCCGCCTTGATCAACCCGGCAGATCCGGATGCGGGCAGGCAGTGACCGATCATCGACTTCACCGAGCCGAGGGCGATATCAGCGGCCTTGCCCCGACGCGGCCCAAACTGTTTGGCCAGCGCCCCAACCTCGGTTGCGTCCCCGACGGCGGTCGCGGTGCCATGCGCCTCGATCAGACCGACGGTGCCGGGATCAATGCCCGCCTCTTCATAGGCGCGCGACAGGGCCAGTTCCTCGCCCTCGGGGCGCGGTGCCAGAATGCTTAACCCTTTGCCGTCGCTGGCCACGCCAATCGCGCGGATCAGCGCATAGATCCGGTCGCCCGCAGCCTCGGCGTCCGACAGCCGCTTGATGCACAAGATCCCGACACCCTCGGCAAGCAAAGTGCCGTCAGCCCCTTCGGAAAACGGCCGGATGCTGCCTTTGCGCGACAAAGCCTCCAGCTGGCAGAAAATCTGATAGATCGGCGGCGGGGTCGAGGCTTGGATCCCCCCAACAACCGCCATGTCGATCCGCCCGGCGCGCAGATCGGCCATGCCGCGTTCGACCGCGATCAGGGATGACGCGCAGGCCGCATCAATGATGTAATTCGCGCCGCGGAAGTCCAGCCGATTGGCCACGCGCCCTGCCACCAGATTGGGCACCAGCGCCGGGGCCATGCCGGGATTGAACGGCGGCAAAGTGGCTTTCAGCCGAGTTTTCAGCTCTGCCAGCGTGTCGGGCGGGGTATCGGGATGCAGTTGGCGCAAAATCTCCAGCAGTCGGTCGACCATCAGACCGTGCTGCACCACCGTGGTAAAGCCCCGGTTGATATAGGTGCCCCGGCCAAGAATAACCGCAACCCGGTCGCCCGACACCGGGGTGACCCCCAGCGCCATATCCTCCACCGCGTCCGACGAGACCTGCAAGGCCAGAAACTGGTCCGGCTCGCCTCCATCGACGGAATTGGGCATGACGCCGTGCCGCAGCGGGTCGAAAATCGCCAGATCGCCCAGAAAGCCGCCCTTGTCGGTATAGATCCGGTCATTGGCGTGACTGGAGGGGTCAAGCAGGGGCGCAGCGCCCCAGTCCGCCGGGGCATGATCCACGCCGTCCACCTTGCCGACGATGTTGCGCCAGAAGTGCCGCACGTCGGATGCACGGGGAAATATCCCCGCCATCGCCACGATGGCGATCGGTTCTTCGTCGTAAGGTGGCTTCATTCTGCGGCTCGGCGCAGGGCATCCGGCGTCAGGCGGGCGGCATCCTTGGCCCAAGGGCCTTCGCCCCAGACCACCTCGGTTTGGTCCAACCTGCCGTGCCGGATTTCCGCCGCCATAGCCGCAACGCCCAGATCCTGTGGAATGGGCACGATGCCCATGGCGTCAAACTGCGCCTTGATTTCGGGCGACACCATGCCACCCGCCCCGGTATCCCAAGGCCCCCAGCTGACGGCGCAAATCCGCGTTTTGGCCGCCTGCGGCTGACCCTGCAACCAGCGCGCCAGCTTGGATACCGTCTCATTGGCAGCACCGTAATCGCCCTGACCGCGATTGCCGAACCGCCCCGCGACCGAGGTGAAGAAGATCACAAAACCAGGTGCAGCCACCGCTGGCCCGCCCGGCAACAGCCCTAAGGCAGTCGCCAGCGTCACAGCGCTGTCGGTCTTTGTGTGCAGAACGTTTTCAAAGCTGTCCGGCGTCTTGTCGGCCAAAAGCTTGTCCTCGATCACGCCGGCCCCGTGCAGAACGCCGTCGATACGCCCGTATCTGGCGCGAATCCCGGCAATGGCCGCGCCAAAGGCCGACGCATCGCGCACGTTGCAGGCCAGATACTCGGCCTTTGCGCCCAAAGCCTGCAACGCTGCCAAGGTTTCGCGCACATCCCGCGCCTTGGACAGGGCGCGCCATTCCCGTTCAATCTCGGCGGGTTTGGGCACCAGACCCTTGGCCTGCGCGCGCTTGATCAGCGCCCCCTTGACCGCCGAAGCCGCCGTCAGACCCGCCACATCGGCAGGTTCTGCCGCGTCAGGCATCGGGGTGCTGCCCATCAGGACAAACTGCGCCGCCGCGTCCTTGGCCAGATGCCGTGCGATTTGGGCAGTGATGCCCCGCGCGCCGCCGGTCACCACGATCACATCGCGCCCCGAAATCTGGCGCAACACCGGATCTGCCGCGTTCAGGCTTTGCGCTTCGGCCAAAAGCTCCAGCCGTTCCGTGCCGCGACGGCCAATTTCGACCGGGCCGAACCGATGCTGCGCCTCTTGCAGGATCGCGTCAACCCGGGCGGCGGGTGCCATGTCAAAGGCGAAATCCAGCGCGCGGCAATGCACGTTTGGCCATTCCAAAGCGACCGCCTTCAGCAAGCCCGGTGCGCCACCAGCCGCCGGGTTTTCCGGCAAAGTTCCGTCGAACCCAAAGGCGCCGCCCATGGCCGAAGCGGTGATCACCACCGCCCCCTGACGCGCCAACAAATCTGGACCAGCCGCCGACAAAAGCGTGTAAAGTCCCCGGCTGGACCGGGTGACGGCAGCCTGCCAATCGACAAATGACCCGTCCTTGGCGCGCGCCAGTGGCCGCAGCGGTGCCAGATGGAACAGGCCCGCCAGATCGGTTCTGCCCGCAACCAGTGACCGAAGATCGGCATCCGGCAGATCGGCGTTCACGATCTCTGCGGTCACTCCCAGATCGGTCAGCGCCTTGGCCAGCGCCTGCGCCAACCCAGCCCCGTCGTCGCTGATCAGATATCTCCCGGCTGCGAGCGGAGGGGCAGAAGCCGCTAAAGGTGCTGTCGCCTGCGCCACCATGACAAACCGCGCATCCCACTGCGCCGTCGGCGCAGCCGGAGTGTTAGATGCCAGCGAAACCGGTGTCACGGTTACTTCTGATCCATTCAACGTCCCCGCCACCTGCAAGAACTTCTCGGTGATTTGCGCGATGCTGCGGGACCGGGCGACCGGGCCCATCGCTTCCCGCGCGGCCTCGCCGGCTCCCGCCGTTTGCGGCAGAAGATCCAGCCTCAAAGCGCCGACAATTTCGACGCGTTTGATGCTGTCGATGCCCAGATCAGCCTCAAGATCCAGATCCTCGACCAGCATTTCGGGCGGATAACCGGTGCGATCCGCGATCAACGCGCGCAGGGCGGCGGTGACGGTGGCTGCGGTCAAGGCG
>JANNBI010000491.1:0-2166 GCA_031385345.1 Paracoccaceae bacterium
GCAAGGCCCCGACGATCAGCAATTCGCGGGCCGTGGTGTCGGCCAGGGCCGGAACCATGGCGGCAAGGCAGGCATCTTCACCTTGGGTAAAGGTCGTTTCAATCCCCGAGCCGGAATAGTTCAGCACCCGGACATGCGGGGCGTGTTTGGCGGACAGCCGTTCGGCAGCCTTGTGCAGATCCAGCTTGATCACTTCGGACGGACAGGAGCCGACCAGAAACAGCTGGCGAATGTCGGGGCGGCGCGACAGCAGGCGCGCAACCTCTCGGTCCAGTTCGGTCTGGGCGTCGACCAGACCGGCGAGATCCTTTTCTTCGAGAATCGCGGTGCCAAAGCGGGGTTCGGCAAAGATCATCACCCCGGCGGCCGATTGCAGCAGATGCGCGCAGGTGCGGCTGCCGACCACCAGAAAGAAAGCGTCCTGCATCTTGCGGTGCAGCCAGATGATTCCCGTCAGCCCGCAGAACACCTCGCGCTGGCCGCGCTCTTTGAGGACGGGGGTGTTGGAACAGCCACGGGCGGGCAGGGATGCGGTCATGCCTGCACCGCCGCGTCATGGCGCGCCATGCGCAGTTTGCGGATGAACTGGGCGGCGTTGACCGCGTAGGTCGCATAGGCCGCACGCGCCAGAATCATCAACCCCATGGGCGACAGCGCGCCAGTCCAGAGGGCGACGAGATAAAGGGTATGCAGGGCGATGACGGCGAAGGATACCAGATCCTCGTAGAAGAAGGCCGGAGCCAGAAGGTATTGGCCGAACACGACTTTCTCCCAAATCGCGCCGGTGATCAAGATCAGGTACAGCAGGCCGGTCTTGATGACGACCGACAGGGTTGCGGCCTCGTATCCGGCACCGGTGGCGAGGAAGCGCAGGACCAGAATCAGCGACACAGCGAAGGCCAGAAACTGCACGGGCGCCAGCAGGCCCTGCACCAAAGTCCAACGGGTGGCATCGCGCCGCGCCCGTTCTGCCACTGTATACAGCGGGCGGCGGGCGGGGGAATGGGCAGGGGGGTTGGTCATTAACGGGCCTTCGAACGCGGTGTCCTTGGGCAAATCTTAGCGGGGGGTCAAAGAATATGTCAACTAAAACTTACACTGTTTAAGTTGACACTTGTTGCGACAATTGGGGCAAATGCGGGCAGAGGCCGGCCCCCGTTTCAAGTAAATCAGTAGTCAAAACAGTATATTGCGGTATTTGGTCGTTTGGGGTAGGCAAAAAGGTGTCATTTTTCTTTGACATTCTGCCAGACCTAAGGGAAGGTTCAGCGCAAGGATGGTCCCGATCGTGCTGACAATTTCAGGCGACGATCTTGCGGACCCCCTCTTGCGGAGCGGGCCAGATGCAAGACTTTCAGTCAACAGAGACAACACGCGGATCCGACGCGGATTCGGCAGGGGTCAATTACTTTGCCTCGCAGGTGGTGTCTTTGCTGGCAGATCGGTCAGCCCGCGCGGTGACCGAGCCACGGGAATCGGTGGTGGCCAGTCTGATCGCGGCCTCGCTTTCAGGGACGGTCAACGCCTTTGCCGAGGTTCTGTCAGAGCTGAAACATCACCGCACCAGTCTGGCGGGGCTGGCGGATATCTATATTCCGCTGGTGGCGCGCCGGATGGGCGAGGATTGGCTGGACGATCAACTTAGCTGGATCGAGGTAACGGTGGGCGTGGGCCGGCTGCAAAGCCTGCTGCGCGAGATCGGCAATGCCTGGGCGGCGGATCAGGCCGGCGATACCGGACATGGCACCGTGATGCTGCTGATCCCCGACCGCGAGCAACATACCTTGGGGCCGATGGTGGCAATGGGCCAGTTGCGGCGCTATGGGGTATCGGTCTGCCTGCGAATCGCGCCATCCCACGACGAATTGCGCAGCCTTATGGCAACGCGCAACTTTGACGGGGTTCTGATTTCTGTCGCAACCGAGGAAAAGCTTCCCTCTGTCGCGAAAACCGTTCAATTTATACGAAATGTGTCGCCCAAACCCACGCCGATCATCGTCGGCGGCGCGGTGATGTTCAAAGTGGAGGATCCTGCATCATGCACAGGCGCTGATCTGTCCTCGAACGATATCGGAGCGGCACTTGAGGCTATTGGTCTTAAGTTTGACGCCTTCTGCGTGTTGAAACGCGCGTAACACACCGCTGTCCCAATGGCCTGGGTGGGCG
>JANNBI010000512.1:0-1982 GCA_031385345.1 Paracoccaceae bacterium
CCAAGGCATGGCCTTGGGCGAAACCAGTTACTTCTGCAACTCGGTCCAGATCTCCGTCATATATTCCTGCGCTGCAACCGAGCAGGTCGGGATGAACACGCCCGCTGCACGATGCTCTTCAGGAATGACCACTTCCGGCGCGGTTTTCATATCCTCGGGCATGAAAGCCTCGGACCCCGCGATACCATTGGCATAACGCGCGAAGGCCGAGATCATGCCGGCGTTTTCCGGTAGCGTGATGAAGTTCAGGAATTTATAGGCTTCCTCGACATTCTGCGCATCGCTCAGCAAGGCGACCGAATCCATCCAGACCGGATAGCCTTCTTTCGGATAGCCATAAGCCACCGTCGGCAGGGCCAGACGCACCCGCATTGTCGATCCGTTCCAGTTGACCGAAGCCGCCCAATCGCCGCCCGACATCTTTTCGGTCGCACCGTAATCCATCGCGATCCAGTTCGGCTTGGCCGCCAGCAGGGCATCGCGGGCCTTCTTCAGCACCTCTTTGTCCTCGGAGCACGGCTCTCCGCCGGCCCACATCACGGCAAGGTTCACAATATCGTTCATCTCCGGCACGACGTTGATCTTGCCCGCCAGCTCTGGCGGCACATTCAGGAAAATGTCCGAGGTGTTGATGTCGCCCTTGTAGATCGCGGTATCGACGGCCACGCCGGTCGTGCCCCACTGCCACGGAATGGTATAAGCGCGGGCCGGATCCCAATCGACATTCATCCATTCCGGCGCGATGTTGCCATGGTTGGGGATCTTGGCCAGATCCAGCGGTACGATCAGACCTTTTTCGACAAAGATCTGCACATATTGATGCGTCGGCACCACCAGGTCAAAGCCGTGGCCACCGGCCTCGATCTTCGCCAAAGCGGCGTCGTTGCTGTCGTAATCGGTGACGGTCACCTTGATGCCTGTTTCGGCTTCAAACTTGGCCAGCAGTTCGGGCGAGGTGTAGTTGCCCCAGTTGAACAGCTGCAATTGGCCCTCGGCGCCGGCCAGCGTGCTGGTTCCCAGCAAGAGGGCGGTTGCGGTCAGAATTTTCTTCATGGAAGTCTCCCCGGTTGGTCGGTTTTCATTGGGTGGGCGGTCAGTCTTTCTTGCGCGTCAGCAGGAAAAAGGCGGTCAGCAGCAGGACCGTCAGCGCCAGCAGAACGGACGAGATCGCGTTGACCTCGGGCGTCATCTGGCGGCGCAACTGGCCCATCATATAGGTGGGCAAGGTGTCCTGCCCGCCGGATTTCACGAATTCTGTGATCACCACATCATCCAGCGACACCACAAAGGCCAGCATGGCCCCGGCAATGATGCCCGGCGCCAAAAGCGGCAGGGTGACTCGGCGAAAGGTCAGCCAAGGTGTGGCGTACAGATCGGCGGCGGCGGTTTCCAGCGACAGATCCATCCCCTCCAGCCGGGCGCGGATCGGCAGATAGGCGAAGGGGATGCAAAAGGCCGAATGGGCAGCGACCAGATAGCCCAACCCCTGATACCCCGTCGCCACCTTGATCGAGGCGAAGAAGATCAGCAGCGCGACGGCGGTCACAATTTCTGGAACCATCAGCGGCTGGTTGATCATCACGTAGATAAAGGTCTGGCCCTTGAACGCCTTGCGCCGTGTGGTGCCCAAGGCCGCCAGCGTGGCGCAAAAGGTCGCGATGGAGGATGCCGCCAGCGCGATGCCCAGACTGCGCAGGGTCGCGGTCTGCACCGCCTCGTTCGCCCAGGCCTTGCCGTACCATTCCAGCGAAAACCCCGCCCAGACCGAAACCGAAGTGGCCGAGTTGAACGAAAACACCACCAGCGTCACGATGGGCAGGTACAACAGCAGGAACACGATGATCGCCGTGGCCGAAAACCCCGGCAGAGACGAGGCCGAGAAGGAACGGTCAGCCATGCGATGTCTCCCGGTTCGACGCGCGCACGTAAAACAGCAGCGCCGCCATCACCACGACCAGCAGCGTCATCGACAAGGCCGCACC
>JANNBI010000526.1:0-3306 GCA_031385345.1 Paracoccaceae bacterium
CGCCACCCAGACCGCCGCCATGGCCGCCTCGGCCGGGCCGGTCTTTGCCTATTGCGCCTCGGGCAACCGCTGTTCGGTGATCTGGGCGCTGACCCAGTCTGGCACAAAATCCGCCGACGAGCTGATCGCGACCCCGGCAAAATTTGGCTATAATCTGGAGCATTTGCGCCCGGTTCTGTCGAAGGGGTAACGATGGTGCGCCGAAGCCGGACGCGGCGCGTTGCCATCTGGAAAATGAGATTCGGCGCGGACACACTGAACGTCGCGCGGCCAGATCGGCGGGGGCAAGACGGTCAGTCCTGATATTTGGGATTGCCTCGCGTGATCATTCCGGCGGACCGGGGGCGGCAGAACCGACGCGCCGCTTTTGGTTCCGGAATGCTGCGTCCAAGAAGCCCGAACTCCAACCGCAAACCTTTAACCGCCGACAGTCGTCTCCCTTCACCCCGTCGCGCGCAACACCGGTTCCAGCACCACCTTGCCCGCAACCTCTGCCTTCACCGGCACCCGGACCGGCACCCCCAATTCTTCGGTCAGGCGCACGGCGCGCAAGCCGCGGTTCTGGCCCAATCGACCTTCCCACAGCTTGCTCCCGTCCATGCCTTCCAAAGAAATTCGGTCAAGACTGGCCGCACCCAGCGCCACCAGCGCCCCAACTTCAAAGTCCATCACCTGCGCCAGCGTCAGCGATACCCGCGCCAGTACCCCGTCCAACTGGCTGTCCGCCGCCATGATCTGAGCCGCCAGGGTCGTGGCGAAAACTTCCGCCTCGGCCAACCCCTGCGCGCCCTCCAACGGGGTCACCCCGGACCGGGGACGTACGGCGGGCAGCGCCATGAAAATCGTGCCTGATTTTGCCCCAAGCGCCAGACTGACCTCGGCACGCAGCACGCGGTAGGGGATATCCTCCAGCAGGAGGCCCAAAGGCCGGATATCTTCAAGGAATGAGGCATAGCGATAACCCATGGCCCAGTCGCCGTCGTCGTGACCCTGCAATCCCCGCTCCAACTCTTCCAGCGCGCCGTCGATCAGCCCGGCGGCCATCGCGGCATCGGTGCGGGTCGGGCGGCGTTCGGGGGCCGCGGCCTTGGTCACCACGCCGGTCGTCTGCGCCTCGATCATGCCGGCCAGCACGTCCGGCCCCAGCAAGATCACCCCCAGCGCCTGCATCGGCCCTTCCAGCACCGCGATCAACCCGCGGTCAGGGGCCAGTTCCAGAATCTCGGTCAAGGACCGCAGGTCCAGAGTCAGCCGCGACACATCCAGTGCCAGCTTGACCCGGTCGCGCGCGGCGCGGGCAAGGGCCAGCCGCCACGCCTTGTCCGGCCCCGCTCTCCCCTCCCCCTGACGCACGGCTTCGACGCGCGCGCCCAGTTTTCGTCTGATCACTTCGCCCCGACCCTCGGCCATGCCGCACCCCGCTCTTTGGGGCAGTCTGGCCGCCAATCGGTTAGGAAAGCGTTGACGGCGCGACAGAATCCGCCGTCTTT
The DNA here is from genome assembly GCA_031385345.1 of Paracoccaceae bacterium. Lineage (GTDB taxonomy): Bacteria > Pseudomonadota > Alphaproteobacteria > Rhodobacterales > Rhodobacteraceae > CAIYZT01. Next base: position 1,491 of record JANNBI010000526.1, read on the forward strand.
GGTACAAATCGCAGTGGCAAAGTGATGCGGAACGCCGCCCCTTTGCGCCCCGGCAAATAGGCGATGGACCCGCCCAGATTGGCCATGACCTCGCGGCAGATCGCCAGCCCCAGACCGGCCCCGCCGGACCTGCTTTCATCGGCCAGCCGTGCGAATTTCTCGAATATGATGGACTGGTCGGCCTTAGGAATCCCGGTGCCATTGTCGATCACGTCGATCGTGGCGCGCCCGGCCCGGCTTTTGACCGCGATCTGCAACCGGGGCTGCGCCGCATCGCAATATTTGCGCGCGTTAGAAATAAGGTTGATCAACACCTGCACCAGCCGGTCGGCATCGGTGTGCAGAAAAAAAGCTTCGGATTGCCAGTCGCGGATCACCTCAAACGCACGCTCTGGGCGGACGTTCTGCGTGGCGGCCAGCGCGCGGTCGATCATCCCGGCCAGATCGACGGTGGCAAGGTTCACCTGCACCGTCCCCCGTTCCAGCACCGACAAATCCAGCAGATCATCCAGCAACCGGGTCAGCCGGATCGCTTCAGCATGGATGATGCGGCCTGATTTCGTCACCATGTCCGGGGCCAGACCACCCTCGGCCAGAATCTCGGAAAACGCCCGGATCGACGTCATCGGCGTGCGCAATTCATGGCTGATCTGGCTTAAAAACGCGTCCTTTTGCTCCGACAACTGGGTCAGCAGCGCATTCGCCTCGCCCAATTGCCGCGCGGTGCGGCCAAGTTGATCCTGCTGCGCTTCCAGACGGGCGGAATATTCCATGATCTGCGCGGTTTCATTGGCCACAGCCATCAGATCTTCCACCGTTACCGTGGCCTGCCCGAACAAGGGTGAGATCATGGCATGCGCCGTCGCGGCCCCGACCGCCCCTGCCAGACGCCGTTCAAGACTGGCCACCATGTCGGGCGTGGGGTCGGGCAGATAGCCGGCCTTGCCCTGCAACTTCGTCTCGGCTTCAAAAAACGCCAGCGCCGGTTCTTCGCCCAGGATGCGCTGCGCCATTTCCAGCAGCGCCTCCGGCTCGGGCTGGCCGCGCGACCATCCCAGACCGCCCCGCGCCTCGCCGTCGAACACATTGACAAAGGCAGCACCTTGCACCCGTTCGACCGGGCCGGGAAAGGTCGCGATGGACCCAATGGTATAGGCCGCCGTGTTCAGAACCAAAGACCACATCACCGAATGCACCAGCGGGTCCATGCCCTCGGTGCCAAACAGCGCCTGCGGGCGCAGCCAGGACAGCCCGAAAGCCCCTTCTTGAAACACCTGCGCCGACATCACCGCATCGGGGCCGAAACTGGGCAGGAACAGGGTATAGGCCCAGACCGCGAAGCCCAGGATCATCCCCGCCGCCGCCCCCACCTTGTTGCCGCCGCGCCAGGTGATGCCGCCGATCACCGCCGGCAAGACCTGCGCCACGCCAGTAAAGGCAATCAACCCGATAGAGGCCAGCGCCGCCGATCCCCCCGACATCCGGTAATACGCCAGCCCCAGTGACAGGACCGCGCCGATGGACAACCGCCGCGCGGTCAGCACCACCATCCGCAATTCCCCCGCCCCTTCAGTCCTGGGCCGGATCTTCAGCCACAAAGGCGTGATCACATGGTTGGACAGCATGGTCGACAGCGCAATCGCCTCCACAATCACCATCGAGGTGGCAGAGGAGAACCCCCCCAGAAACGCCAGCATCGCCAACCAGCCATAGCCTTCCGACAGGGGCAACGTCAGCACATACAGATCGGGATTGGCCCCCGGACCCATCCTTTCCAGCCCCACCACCGCGATGGGCAGGATGAACAGGCTCATCA